>NZ_JBSFPT010000003.1:0-161674 GCF_053588335.1 Microbacterium sp. NPDC003461
CCCGCGGCTACCGCAACCGGCACAACTACCGGCTCCGCATGCTCCTCGCCGCCGGCGGACTCACCCCATGACCCCCACCGGATGTCCGAAGAGCCGCTTATCGCCCCCGGCTCGGCTGCTGCGAGTTGCGGCGGGCACGCTGACGGCGTCGACGACCCGGCAGAGCAACGCGAAGAGCATGACGGCGGACAGCGCGGCGAAGCAGGCGACTGTGGGTGCGATGCGTCAGTGCTCCACGCTGGTCGTCATCATGACGACCAGCGTCGCACTGTGATGCTCGTCCGCGACCCCTTCTCCCCCGCTGGGCGCGGCACTGCGCCGTGCGGCACGCCGCGGCGTGTTCACTCACGGCCCTCGCGATGGCATCGATGAGCTCGGGCAGTGGCTCTGCGGATGTGTCTGCCTCGGCGTCGACAAGCCCGAGTCCCCGAGCCGGTTCACAATCGCGCGCTTCGCGTCCTCGCGAGCGCATTCGGCGGGCAGCGCGAACGCCAGCACGTCGAAGTCGCGTTCCTCGAATCCTGGGACGGTCGCCCTCACGCGACCGAGCGACGGATCCCAACTCGTCAGGTGCATGTGCACCCGCAGCTCGGGATCGTAGCCGGTGCCGCCGACGTGAGCGACGCTGCCGTCTGCCGTGTCCATCCACACGTACAGCCACGAGCCGGTCGGCTGGATCCGGCCCCGGCGAACGGGGATGATGCGCGGCTGCATGGATCGACCGTACCGGCGTGGGGACAAGGTCGCCCGACTGCCGTGCCGCTCAACCCTGGCCGGGCAGGCCCCACATCCCGCCGCCGGGTGGTGTCGGGCAGGTGGCCGACTCCGTGAGGGCGGCGATCTCGGCCCTCACCGCGACACCGTCGCTCGTGCTCACCACCGTGTAGACGATCCCCTGCTGGGATCGATCAGCGGGCGTGTAGCCGACGGTCGCCGCGTCGCTCGGAGAATCGGTCGGCACCGGGCCCACCGCGGTCGTGACCAGGTCCGCGGTGGGATTCGCCATCAGCCAGTTGGCCGTGTCGGCGATGCTCATGTCCGGGATCGTCCAGTACGCCTCGAGTTCCTCGATGGGGCCGCACGGCCACCCGGTCCACGACATGAACGTTCCGATTCTCTCCTCGGACGGCGTGGCTCCCGGCGGAAGCGTCGCCGCGTCGAGCCACGCCTGCGCCTGCGCAGCTGCGTTCGTCGTCTCCGTGCTCGGGCTCGGGGCCGGCGCCGGCGTCTCACCGGCCGCCGCGCCTCCCCCGCCATGGGCGCTCGTGGCGCAGCCTGACAGGGAGAGCGCTAGGGCCAGCACACTCGCGACATGAGCCGGGCGAATCCGCATGGCGCCCACCATAGTGCCCACGAGGTTCCGAGGTGGGAACTGCCCTGCTCCCCCTACGCTCCTCGTATGACGGCGCCCCGGACCCCGCGAGCCCACGCGATCGCTCTCGTCGGCACGACCCTCGTGGTCCTCTACGCGGCGTTCGCCGCCCTGCAGATCCTCGTGCTGAACCCTCTGGCCGCCGTGCCGGGCAGAAGCCTCGCGGAGATCCAGGCGGACATGGCGGCCGCCGGCGAGCCGACCGGCGCCGTGCCGGCGTTCATCGTGCTCGGGATCGGCGTAGCACTGGCGCTGGCGTTCCTGGTCGTCGTGTTCTGGCGCGGTGAAGCCAGGCCGGGGGCAGCGCTGCTCGGCTACGCGCTGCTGCTCGCGTGCGGCGCGCCGGCCTACTTCTTCGCGTCGCTCGGGGCGGGGATGTCGCTCGCCGACACGTACGGCATCTCGGGCGGCGACCACGCGCCGTGGGCGAAGATCCTCTACCTCGTCAGCGCCGCCGCGCTGGTGGTCGGCGCGGTCGGCGCGGCGAGGGGTACACGGCGGCGCGGTCTCGAGGCCGCCTGACGCGCTCGCGATCCGCGTGCACCCCTCGCACGCGCTGGCAGGATGAGCGCATGACGTTCACGATTCGACAGCCCGCACCGCCGGATGCGGCGGCGATCGCGGATGTGCACGTGGGGTCGTGGCGCGAGGCGTACGGGCACCTCCTGCCCGCGGATTTCTTCACCGAGGAGTATGTCGCGGGCCGGCGCCGTATGTGGGACCAGGTGCTGAGCACCCCGCGTGACGACGTCGAGGTGCGGGTCGCAGAGAGCCGGGACTCGATCGTCGGGTTCGCCTGGGTCGGGCCCACGCTCGAGGCCGAGGGTGCCACTCCCCCACGCGACCGGCAGCTGTACGCGATCTACGTACGTGCCGCCCACCACGGCACGGGCGCCGGCCAGGCGCTGCTCGACGCGACCCTCGGTGACGCCCCCACGATGCTCTGGGTCGCGAAGGCGAACCCGCGGGCGATCGCCTTCTACACCCGAAACGGGTTCGTCTTCGACGGCGCCGAGCAGAGCGACCCTCGCACGCCGGAACTCGCCGCCCTGCGCATGATCCGCTGACCCATCCTTGGCCGGCTGCCCTCACAGGCGCCCGCGCACCGGGGTGCGCTCGGCGGGGTCGCCGGCGTCGGGCATGGCCATCTCGGCGCGGACGCCGAGCAGCCGGATCTCGCGGTCCTCGAGTCGGTCGCACAGGGCGACCGCCGCCGACACCACGTCCTCCGCACGCGTCGTCGGCGCCGGCAGCTTCCGTGCGATCGTGCGGGTCTCGAAGGGCGCGTACCGCACCTTGAGGTGCACGCGGATCACCGGGCGCCCCTCCTCGGCGCAGTCGGCTGCGGCCTGCTCGGCCAGCCGGCGCACCGCCTCGCGCACCTCCCCCGGCGTGGTGAGGTTGCGCTGGTACGTCGTCTCGCGGCTGTGGCCCCGCGCGATCCAGGGTGAGTCGTCGACGACACTCGGGCCGATGCCCCGCCCGAGCTCGTGGTACCAGACGCCCATCTTGGGCCCGAACTCCGCCACGAGCTGCGGGGGGTCCGCGTCGGCGAGCTCGCGCACGGTGCCGATCCCGAGCGCCGCGAGGCGCTTCTCGACGCGCGAGCCCACGCCCCACAGCGCGCGGGTGGGCCGCTCCCCCATCACCTCGAACCAGTTCTCGGCGGTGAGGCGGAAGACGCCGCGCGGCTTGCCGAACTCCGTCGCGATCTTCGCGCGCACCTTGTTGTCGCCGATTCCGACTGTGCAGTGCAGGCGCGTGGCCTCCCACACGGCCGCCTGGGCGCTGCGGGCCACGCCCTCGGGATCGGCGGTGCGCACGCCCAGGAAGCACTCGTCCCAGCCGAGCACCTCGAGCACCACGCCCGGCAGCGCGCGCAACGCCGCCATGACCTCGTGCGAGGCGGCGTCGTACGCCTCCCGGTCGACGGGAAGGAACACGGCATCCTCGGGCGCCTTGCGTGCCGCGATCTTCAGCGGCATGCCCGATCCGATGCCGTGGACGCGGGCCTCGTACGAGGCGGTGGAGACGACGGCGCGCTCGGTGGGATCGCCCCGGCCGCCGACGATGACCGGGCGCCCGGCGAGCTCCGGGCGGCGGAGCACCTCCACTGCCGCGATGAACTGGTCCATGTCGACGTGCAGGACCCAGGCGTCGTCGCGCATGCCACGAGTGTGGCGCGTCGCCGATCGCGATGCCAGGGGCAGAGAAACGCCCCGCGGGCGCCGCCGGTGGGGCGGGCACCCACGGGGCGCGGGGCGTCAGGACGTCGGGAGGACGAGCTCCTGGCCGACGGTGATGACGTCGGGGTTGTCGATCGTGTCCTGGTTGACGGCGAAGACGCCGAGCCAGCCGCTGTCGAGCTCGTGCTCCTGCGCGATCTCGAACAGCGTGTCGCCCGCCTCGACCGTGTAGGTCTCGTCGGACGGCTCGACGTCGGGCAGCGTGTAGGCCGGCTCGGGCGCGGCCTGCTGTGCGGGCTGCTCGGCGGGCGTCGCGGCCGGAGCCTCGGCGGGCGCCGGAGCGGGCGCGGCCTGGCTCGGCTCCGCAGAGCCCGAGGCGCCGATCTGCGCCGAGCACGACGGCCACGCACCCCAGCCCTGGGTCGCGAGCACGTTCTCCGCGACGCGGATCTGCTCCTCGCGGGAGGCGTCGGCGGGGTTGCCGCTGCCGCCGTTGGCCTGCCAGGTCGACATCGAGAACTGCAGGCCGCCGTAGTAGCCGTTGCCGGTGTTGATCGACCAGTTGCCGCCGGACTCGCACTGGGCGAGGGCGTCCCACGTGGCGCCGTCGGCCGCGTTGGCGGCCGTCGGCATCAGCACGGCGCCGGCCAACGCGGCGCCCGCGACGGCGAGGCCGCCGGTGGCGACACGCGCGGCGCGCGACAGGGACGGGCGGTTGGTGTTCTTCTTCGGGTTCACGCACACCTCCGTGGCCCCGTCTTCCCGCGTCGGACGCGGGCTCCGCCCGGCCGGAGCTGACTCGAGGTCATGGATGCGAGGGCTCTCGGGCGGATACGACGGCGGCCCTCGCGATGGGTCCGGCCACGATACGCACGGTTACGAAGAGGTAACGAACCGATCCAGCGTCTTGTCAGCGACCTGCCCCGCGATGCTCAGGTGCATCGGCGGCCTGAGAGGATGGCGCGGTGGCACCCCGCACGCACGTCTTCGACCTCGACGCGATCGGCGCGGGCCTTCCCGTGGCCGCCGCCCGCGCGGAGATCGAGGCCGCGCTCGCCGCCGGGGCCGCGGTGATCACGGCACCGCCGGGCACGGGCAAGACGACCTTCGTGCCGCCGCTCGTCGCCGGTCGCGTCGCCGGCCGGGTGCTCGTGACGCAGCCGCGTCGCGTGGCCGTCCGCGCCGCGGCACGGCGGATCGCCGAACTGGACGGCACCGCGCTGGGCGGCTCGGTGGGCTTCACCGTTCGCGGCGACCGCGCGGTCTCCGACGCGACGCGCATCGAGGTGGTCACCCCCGGCGTGCTGCTGCGGCGGCTGCTCGACGACCCGGCGCTGGACGGCGTGGGCTCCGTGATCCTCGACGAGGTGCACGAGCGCTCCCTCGACGGCGACCTGCTGCTCGGCATCCTCGCGGAGGTGCGCGCCCTGCGCGACGACCTGCTGCTCGTCGCCATGTCGGCCACCGTCGACGCCGACGCGATCGGGCGACTACTGGGCTCCGGCTCCCCCGCTCCCGTGGCGGACGTGCCGTCCGCGCTGCACCCGCTCACGGTGGAGTATGCGCCGGGCGACGCCCCGCGCCTCGGGCCGCGGGGCGTCACGCGCGAGTTCCTCGAGCACGTCGCCGCGACGGCGGTGCGCGCGCAGGCAGCGGCCGGCCACGACGCGCTCGTCTTCGTGCCCGGCGCGCGCGAGGTGGACGACGTCGTGTCGCGCATCCGGGCGCGCGCCCCCGGCGTCGAGGTGCTTCCGCTCCACGGGCGCCTCTCCCCCTCCGCGCAGGATCGGGCGGTCGGCGGGCGGCGGTCCCCGGCGGATCCGCCCCGGATCGTCGTCAGCACGTCGCTCGCCGAGAGCTCCCTCACCGTCCCCGGCGTGCGCCTCGTCGTCGACGCCGGGCTGTCGCGGGAGGTCCGACGGGACCGGGCGCGCGACATGACCGGTCTCGTCACCGTGAGCGCCTCGCGGGCGAGCGCCGATCAGCGCGCCGGCCGCGCCGCGCGCGAGGGACCGGGGCGCGTCGTGCGCGCCTACGCCGAGGCGGAGTACGCCGCCTTCCGTGCCGCGCACGATCCCGAGATCACCTCCGCCGACCTGACGGACGCGGCGCTGCTTCTCGCCGCGTGGGGCACGCCCGAAGGCCGGGGTCTGCCGCTGCTCACGGCGCCGCCGGCGGCGGCCATGACCCGCGCCCGCGAGGCACTGGCCGCGATGGATCTCGTGGACGACGACGGGCGCATTACCGCGGAGGGCGCGCGCGTCGCGCGGCTGCCGCTCGGCGCCCGGGAGGCCCGCGCCCTCCTGGGCGCCGCGCACGAGGGGATCGCGGCCCGCACGGCCGCCGAGGTCGTGGCGGCGCTGTCGGGCGACCACCGCGACCCCGGGGCCGACCTCGGCGGCCTGCTGCGTGCGCTGCGGCGCGGTTCGGCCCCCGGCGCCGAGCGCTGGCGGGCCGAGGCGCGTCGCCTCGAGCGACTCGCCGGGGCCGCGGCGGGGCCGGATGCGCCCGCCGACCCCGCCGGCGTGATCGCGGCCCTCGCGCGCCCCGAGTGGATCGCGCGCCGCGTGGGCGAGGGCTCGCGTGCGTACCTGCTGGCGAGCGGCACGCGCGCCGCACTGCCCGAGGGCAGCCCGCTGCTGGGCAGCGACTGGATCGCCGTGCACGACGTGCAGCGGGCCGAGGGGCGCGCGGCCGACGGCACGGGCGCGGTGATCCGGCTCGCGGCCGCGATCGACGAGGCAGCGGCGCTGCGGATCGCGCACGGGCTCGTGCGCACCGAGCGCCGCTCGGAGGTCGAGGGCGGCAGGCTCCGCGTGCGCGAGGAGCGCCGCGCGGGCGCGATCCTGCTCTCCTCCACGCCGGTCGTGCCCGGCCCCGGCGACGCCGCGCGGGCGTTCACCGCGGACATCCGGCGGCGCGGCCTCGCGGCGCTGAGCTGGACGGCCGACGCCTCGGCGCTGCGCGCCCGACTCGCCCTGCTCCACCGCGAACTGGGCGGTCCGTGGCCGGACGTGTCGGACGACGCGCTGCTCGACCGCCTGGGCGACTGGCTCGGCGGCGCGCTCGACGCGCTGGCCCCGGACGCACCCCTGTCGCGCGTGGACACGGCTTCGGCGCTGCGAAACCTCCTCCCCTGGCCCGAGGCCGCCCGCCTCGATGCCCTGGCGCCCGAGCGGCTCGAGGTGCCGTCGGGGTCGCGCGTGCGCATCGAGTATCCGGATCCGTCCGACCCGCAGGGCCCGCCCGTGGTGGCGGTCAAGCTGCAGGAGGTCTTCGGCCTCGCCGAGACGCCGCGACTCGTCGACGGCCGCGTGCCCGTGCTGTTCCACCTGCTCTCCCCCGCGCGGCGCCCGTTGGCCGTCGCGGGAGATCTGCGCTCCTTCTGGGCGGGCCCATACCGCGAGGTGCGCAAGGAGATGCGCGGCCGCTACCCGAAGCATCCGTGGCCCGAGGATCCGTGGACGGCGCCGGCGACCGCCCGCACGACGCGCGCCCTGCGGAAGGACTGAGGCGCCACGGCATATGCCCGAATTGGAATACTGAGCGCTCGGGATGCTTAAGAGCAGGACCCTCAGCGCCGCAACGGGGTCCAGCCGAACGGCACCGGCCCATCCCAGAGGGCGCGCTCCTCGTCGGCCCGCGCCGACCAGCCCTGCGCCTCGCCCTCGGCGTCGAAGCCGCCGCGGGCCACGCGGAAGCCGATGTCGTCCTGCTGCAGGCGCGGCGCGCCCCCGCGCCGGGTCGAGGCGCGCACGCTCCACTCCGAGTCGGCGAACCCGCCGCCGCGGAAGACGCGGTACTCGCCGTACCGCGCCGGGTCGAGCAGGTCCCAGCACCACTCCCACACGTTGCCGAGGGTGTCGAACAGCCCGTGCAGGTTCGGCAGCTTTCCGCCGACCTCCTGCGGATGCGTCACGCCGTCGCGCTCCGTCCAGGCGATATCGGCGAGCGGGCCGTAGTGCGGGCCCACCGACCCGGCGCGGCACGCGTGCTCCCACTCCGCCTCCGTCGGCAGCCGATATCCGTCGGAGTCGACGTGCCAGGTGACGTCCTCGCCCTCGAACGTGTAGGCGGGGTCGAGCCCCTCCCATTCGCTCGCGGCGTTGCAGAACGCGATGGCCCGCTGCCAGGAGACCTCCACGGCGGGGCGGCGCGGATGCTCGGCCGTGACGCCGAGCATCTCGGCGAGCTGGCCCTCGGTGACGGCGAACACGCCGATCTCGAAGGCCTCGAGCGTCACCGCGCGGCACGCCTTGCGCCGCGCGTCGTGCAGCGTGACCGTGCCGGCCGGGATCGAGGCGAGTTCCAGGTCCACCCGAGAACCCTACTCGCGGGCCCAGCCGGTCGGGTCAGGAGACGGCCTTGCGGATGAGCGCGGCCAGCAGATCCTCGTCGGCGGGCGTGAGCTGCGTGACGGCGAAGCTCACCGGCCACATCGTGCCCTCGTCGATCGCGGCGGCCTCGTCGAAGCCGACGGTCGCGTAGCGGGCCTTGAACTTCGCGGCGGCCTGGAAGAAGACGACCACCTTGCCCTTGCCGTTCTTCCATGCCGGCATGCCGTACCAGGTGCTCGCCGCGAGATCCGGCGCGTGCTCGGCGACGAGGTCGCGCACGCGCTCTGCGATCGTCCGATCCGCGTCCGGCATCTCCGCGATGGCCTCGGCCTGCGCCTCCGCGTCGTTCTTCTTCGGGCGGCGCCGCTCCTTCGCGGTCGCCTTGATCGCCTCCCGCTCCTCCGCGGTCAGCCCCTCGTCCTTCGCCATCGTGACTCCTCTCGTGTCGCTCGTCCCACACGCTACGCGCGGCGCCGCCCGGCCGCTTCTTGAATCCTGATCGGTCCGCGGCGCCCCGCGCTCCCGGCGTCAGGAGGAGGGCATCCGATCGGTGAGCACGATGATGCAGTTGCCGAAGTCGCGGTAGTCGTCCGGCGTCTGCGGATCGTCGTCGCCCTCCAGGCCGGCCTCGTGGAACGCGTCGTAGATGCTCTGCTCATAGGGCGTCAGCTCGTCGTCGTTGTCGCGCAGGCGCTCGCCGCTGTCGGATGTGAAGCAGAAGTGGACCGAGCCGTCCTTGCCCATCTCGTCGTAGCGGGCGCGAGTGGTGGTCAGCAGATCGCGGACGACGCCGCCCGCGACAACCTGCGGGGTCTCGAGGTTCACGTGGATCTGCTGGCAGAGCTGCTCGCAGCTGGAGCCGGAGCCGTAGACGTCGGTCACCCGGTAGTCGCGAGGCAGCTCCGCCGAGATGGCGGCCTCGAGGTCGTCGAGGTCCTGCGCGGAGAGGCGGTTGTCCAGGTCGAACAGGCCGCGGAAGCCGAGCACGGCGAGCACGACCACCAGCGCGGTGACGAAGCAGCATGGCGCTGCAGCCGATGCCCAGGCCGAGTGCCCACCCGTTGACCTTGCGGCGCGGCCGTGGCGGCGGCGGCGCGGGCGGTCGTACGGGAAATCCGTACTGCGTCACGCCTGGCTCATCTCGGTCCGTCCTCCCCTGCGGATCATCATGCCGGGTTTCGCGGGAGGGTGAGAACCTCGCATCCTTCCTCCGTGATCGCCACAGTGTGCTCGGTGTGCGCCGTGCGGGCGCCGGTGGCGCTGCGCAGGGCCCAGCCGTCGGGATCCACGACGAGTTCATCGGTGTCGGCCATCACCCACGGCTCCAGCGCGAGCATGAGGCCGGGGCGCAGCCGGTATCCGCGGCCGGGCCGACCGAGGTTGGCCACGTGGGGGTCCTGATGCATCGTCGTCCCGATGCCGTGTCCGCCGAACTCGAGGTTCACCGGATAACCCGCGTCCGTGAGCACGCCGCCGATCACGTGCGAGAGGTCGCCCACGCGCGCTCCCGGGCGCGCGACGGCGATGGCGGCGGCGAGGGCGCGCTCGGTGGTCTCGATGAGGTGCGCGCTCTCGGGATCGCGCGCCTCGCCCACGATGAAGCTGACGGCGGCGTCGGCCGCCACGCCGCGCAGCGAGACCGCGAGGTCGAGGGAGAGGAGGTCGCCGTCGGCGAGGCGGTAGTCGTGCGGGCGGCCATGCAGGACGGCGTCGTTCACCCCGGTGCAGATGTGATGGCCGAACGGTCCGCGCCCGAACGGCGGGGCGTAGTCGAGGTAGCAGGATTCTGCTCCCGCCTCGCGGATGAGCGCGGCCGTCCATCGGTCGATGTCGAGCAGGTTCACGCCCGGCGTCACGCGACGCCTGAGGGTCTGGAGGATGTCGCCGACGAGCGCGCCGGTATCGCGGGCGCGTCGCAGCTGGTCGGGGGTGAGGATCTCGATCATCCAATAACTATACCGGTCAAAGAATCCCGCTACCCTGGAGTCATGATGGTTCGCCTGCCCCTCACCCATGAGGACCTCGCGCGCGGAGAGCGCCTCGGCGCGGTGCTGCGGCGCGCCCGGGGCTCCCGTACGATCCTGGAGCTCGCGAGGGAGGCCGATGTCTCCCCCGAGACGCTGCGCAAGATCGAATCGGGCCGCGTGGCCACGCCGGCCTTCCCGACGATCGCCGCGATCGCCGACGCGCTCGACATCTCGCTCGACCAGATCTGGGCCGAGATGCGCGCGTCGGAGCCGGAGTCGCTCGCCTCCTGACCGGGCCTGGTCCTCCGCCGAGGTGTCAAGAGGTCGCGCGCTCGGCGCGCAGCGGAGAGGATGGCCACCATGCCGATCGCACCCGTGCCCGCCCTGCGCGCGGCCGGGTGGTGGGTCCGCGACTACGCATACGCCGCCGTCTGGCAGGCCCGCGCGTTCGCGAACCGCACCGATCCACGGCGGTTCCGCGCGGGAGGGCTCGCGCCGGTGCTCGTGATCCCCGGGGTGTACGAGACGTGGACGTTCCTGCAGCCGCTCATCGTCGCGCTGCATGAGCGGGGGCATCCGGTCCATGTCGTCGATCCGCTGCGGCACAATCGGCGGCCGGTCGCGACGGGCGCGCAGCTCGTGGCGGAGTACCTGGAGGCGCACGACCTGCACGACGTCGTGCTCGTCGCGCACAGCAAGGGCGGTCTGATCGGCAAGCATGTGATGGCGCTGACGCCGGCGGCCGCGCGCGTGCGCGGCATGATCGCGGTGGCCACGCCGTTCGGCGGATCGCGGTACGCCCGCCTGATGGTCTCGCCCACCCTGCGCAGCTTCTCGCCGCGCAATGCGACGATCCTCGCCCTCGCGCGCGAGACGACGGTCAACGCGAGGATCGTCTCGCTGTACGGCCGCTTCGACCCGCACATCCCGGGCGGCAGCGAGCTTCCGGGGGCGCACAACGTGATGCTCGAGACGGGCGGGCACTTCCGGATCCTGGCGCACCCGCGCGTGATCGCCGAGGTTGCCGCGATGGCCGAGCCCGCGGCCGGCTGAGGCGGGCCGCATCGCGCGCACACCGCGCATCAGAGCGAGGCGGATTCGGGCTCCGCGTCGCTTCCGGCAAAGCGGTCGTCAGCGGCGACGGTGGTCTCGGTGAACCGCACGCCCGATGTCGGTCGGCCGGTGTAATGGTGGCCGAGGGGGCTGGTCCATTCGAGCTCTCCCCCGCCGAGATGTCGCACCTGCCAGGGCGAGTGGTGTTTCAGCATGTGATGCCGCTTGCACAGGCTCTCGAGGTTGGTCACGTCGGTGGGCCCACCCCGAGAGTGCGGGTGGATGTGGTCGGCGTCGCACCGTCGGGCGGTCTGCCGGCATCCGGGGAAGCGGCAGTGCTCGTCGCGGGCCCGGAGGAACCGCCGCTGCGCCGCAGTGGGCGTGTAGTGATCGACGGTCAGCAGCGCCCCGGTGTTCGGGTCGAGGAACAGCCGCTCCCACGCGGTGACCTCGGCCGCGAGCCGGCGGGCCGTGGCCGGATCGATCGGCTCCCCGCCCGCCGTGGGGACGCCGCTCGGGCGCCGGGCGCCGCGGTGCAACCCGGAACTCCCGCGCCGCTCGTGCCGGTGCTCGCGCATGGAGTTGCCGGCAGTCATGCCGGGAACCGCGTGGGCGTGGATGCGGCCGTCGGTGAGGACGTGGGCGGGGATGGTGACGTGGATCACGCCACGCACCTGCGCGAGCACGTCCTGCCCGGTCCCGTCCTCGACGATGTGCCCGGTGGGTGCGCCGGCGAGCAGCAGGTCACACGCCAGGTCGGCGCGCAACTCATCGATGCGGCGCTTGTCGGGCCCAGCCGCCGCACCGGCACCCTCCCCCGTCCCCGCGTCCGTGTCGGCAGCCCGCCCGAAGGCGTCGCGCTCGGCGATCACCGTCCGCGCCATCGTGGTCAGCCGGTCGTGGATTCCCTGCACCAGCGGCACCGGTGCGGTCAGGCGCAGCTCGGCCATCCCGTCCTCCAGCGCCGTCACCCGCACACCCCGGCGGGCCCGGGCCGCCTCGTGGCGTTGCGCGAGGGACTCCTCCAGGAACGCGTCGGCGATCGCCCGGCACATCGGCTTGAGGCCCGCCACCGTCGCCTCCTCCGCCACCCCCAGCGCCCGGGCCTCGTACTCCCGCCGATCCGCGGGATCCCCGATCCGTGTGCCCTCGGCCACGATCACCGCGGCGTGACGGCCGGGCAGGCGGCCCTCCTCCACCTGCGCCAGCGTCGCCGGGAAGTCCCGCACCAGCAGGCCCGCATCCACCATCCGGTTCTCCACCGTCCGCGGCCCCTCCCGCAGCGCCGCGGCGACCTCCGCCGCCATCGACCGCACCGGCATGTCCCACTCCGGCGGGGCACCCGCCCGCTCCACCTGCCCGACCGCGATGTCCAACGCCCGGCCGAGCAGGCGCGCCTCCTCGGCCTCCAACCGCGCCCGCTCCGCCCGCACCACCTGCAGGCGCGACACGATCCGGCCCGCCTCGGCGCGCTCCGCCGCGGTGGGCTCCCAGAAGACCGTGTCTCTTTCCATGCATCAATTCTCCCAGCCACCACCGACAACCATCGAACATCTCTTCGAGATGTGGATAACTCGACGACCCACTCGCCAGGCCGATCTGGCGCGAGCCACGCGCCCGACGACCGCACCAACTCGCCGGTAGTGTGGCACCCGCGACGAGCCACTCGCCCACCGGACCCGACCCGAGGAGCACGCCATGCACCCCCTCAGCACCACGTCGATCAGGGCGGAGCTCGAGCACGTCACCGAGCACTGGACCCCGCGGGTCATCGGCCGCGTCAACGATCAGTAGATCAAGGTGGCCGAGCTGCTCGGCGAGTTCGTGTGGCACGCGCACGAGGACGAGGACGAGATGTTCCTCGTCGTGTCGGGACATCTGCGCATCCAGCTGGAGGGCGATGAGGAGGCCCGCTTCGGCCCTGGCGAGTTCTTCGTCGTCCCCCGCGGGGTCCGGCACAATCCCGTCGCCGACGAGGAGGTCGAGATCGTCCTCATCGAGACGGTCACCACCGCGCACACGGGCGATGTCGTCGTCGAGCGCACGGTGCCGCTCGACCGGCAGACCGACGCGTTCCGCGAGCGATCGTCGTAGGGGTCGCACGACTCCCGCCCGGGACTCCCCCGCCACCCGCGGCCCGCCATGCCCGATCCGGACTCGCGATCAACGACCCGCGGTCCGCACCCCGCGATCCTCACCCCACGATCCGCACCCCGCCACGATCCGCCCATATACGCCAAAAGGCCGGACCCCCGAAGGGATCCGGCCTCTTGAACTAGAGCGGCTGCTTACGCGCCGGCGAGCTTCTCGCGCAGAGCGGCGAGGGCCTCGTCGTCGGCGAGCGTGCCGGCACCGGCCGACTCAGAGCTGAAGCTCTGGCCAGCGGCGGCGGCGCCACCGAAGTCGTCGCCCGCGGCGGCCTCGGCCTCGAGCGCCTTGGCGACGAGCGCCTTGTGCTGCTCCCAGCGAGCCTGCGCGGCGGCGTACTCGTCCTCCCACTTCTGGCGGGCCTCGTCGAAGCCCTCCAGCCACTGGTTGGTCTCGGGGTCGAAGCCCTCGGGGTACTTGTACTCGCCGTTCTCGTCGTACTCGGTGGTCATGCCGTACAGCGCCGGGTCGAACTCGGTGCCGTTGGGGTCGACCATCTCGTTGGCCTGCTTGAGCGAGAGCGAGATGCGGCGGCGGTCGAGGTCGATGTCGATGACGCGGACGAAGACCTCCTCGCCGACCGAGACGACCTGCTCAGCGAGCTCGACGTGCTTGTTCGACAGCTCCGAGATGTGCACGAGGCCCTCGATGCCGTCGGCGACGCGAACGAACGCACCGAACGGAACGAGCTTGGTGACCTTGCCCGGCGTGATCTGGCCGATCGCGTGGGTGCGGGCGAAGACCTGCCACGGGTCCTCCTGCGTCGCCTTGAGCGACAGCGAGACGCGCTCGCGGTCGAGGTCGACCTCGAGGATCTCGACGGTGACCTCCT
This sequence comes from Microbacterium sp. NPDC003461, assembly GCF_053588335.1. Classification (NCBI taxonomy): domain Bacteria; kingdom Bacillati; phylum Actinomycetota; class Actinomycetes; order Micrococcales; family Microbacteriaceae; genus Microbacterium; species Microbacterium sp. NPDC003461. The sequence goes on from NZ_JBSFPT010000003.1 coordinate 13,896, forward strand.
GGCCCACCTCGACGACCTCGCTGGCGTGCTCGATGTGCTTCCACGACAGCTCCGAGACGTGGACGAGGCCGTCCACGCCGCCGAGGTCGACGAACGCACCGAAGTTGACGATCGACGAGACGACGCCCTTGCGGACCTGGCCCTTGTGCAGGTTGTTCAGGAACTGCGTGCGCGTGGCCGACTGCGTCTCCTCGAGGAGCGCGCGGCGCGAGAGCACGACGTTGTTGCGGTTCTTGTCGAGCTCGAGGATCTTCGCCTCGATCTCCTGGCCGAGGTACGGCGTGAGGTCGCGGACGCGGCGCAGCTCGATGAGCGAGGCCGGCAGGAAGCCGCGCAGGCCGATGTCGACGATGAGGCCGCCCTTGACGACCTCGATGACGGTGCCGGTGACGACGCCGTCGTTCTCCTTGATCTTCTCCACGTCGCCCCAGGCGCGCTCGTACTGCGCGCGCTTCTTCGACAGGATCAGACGGCCTTCCTTGTCCTCCTTCTGGAGAACAAGCGCCTCGACGACGTCGCCGACGCTGACGACCTCGTTGGGGTCGACGTCGTGCTTGATGGAGAGCTCACGCGAGGGGATGACGCCCTCGGTCTTGAAGCTCACGTCGAGCAGAACCTCGTCGCGGTCGATCTTGACGATCGTGCCCTCGATGATGTCGCCGTCGTTGAAGGACTTGAGAGTCTTCTCGACCGCGGCCAGGAAGTCCTCAGCAGAGCCGATGTCGTTGATCGCGACCTGCTTGGTGGCCGGGGCGGTCGTTGCGTTAGTCATGTAGTTGGTTTGCCTTATGGGGTTGAAGTCGGGCCTCGGATCGGGATCCCTCACGGACGTGCGGGACCGCGGATGAACCGAAGCGGTCTGGTTGGTTGTCGTACGTCACCCGGTGGGCCTGCCCGGCGAGCACGCCAGACCCCACGCACACGCGTGACACTTCAGGTTACCAGAGGGAACGCGGGGGTTGGGGTGGGGTATTCCCGGACCTGCTTGGGCGGCCGTGATCACCCATGGGCGCACCCCACTCGCACATCCGTCGCTGCGCACTGTATGCGGCTGGATCCTCACAACTGGGGCAGGTCCACGATCAATCCTGTTAGGCCCGAGACGAGTCCCAGCCCTTCCATCACAACGCCGAGAATGGCACCGGTGAACCGTTCACTCGAGTTCGTGCACCACTTCGTCAGGCCCCAGCCGAGGCAAACTGCGCCGATTACAGCCCCCACGACGATTACCCAGGACCCCGCCCCCCAGACGCCGAGCACCACGCACAGCACGGCAACCGCGACCGAGGCGAGCCCTCCGAACGCCACGGCCGACGAGACAAGCACTCGACGCAACTGCTCCGATTTCCATGCGAGTCGCTCGTTGACAGTACTCAATTCGCTCTGCTTGTCACGAAGCTCGGACTCGCGTGACACGAGCTGTTCTGTCGCAAGACGCTCCTTCGCCAGTGCAAGCTCCTCGCGCTCTCGCGCCGCAACCTTCGACAGCTCGGCCGTTCGCACCGCATTTGCCGTCATCACATTCACGCGCTCCACCCGAGCGCCAAGAACCTCGGCCGCCAAGGATGTTGTCGTGCGGTTCGACGCTGACGCCAGGGCGCTATCGAGCGTAAGTTGAGCACGCCGAATGTCGGTCGCCGAGCCTCGCCCGCGGGGACCGACCTTGAGCGCGAGCTCATATGCAGTGTCGAAGGGGAACCGGGAGGGCAGTAGCCACATTGCCTCGTCAATCAGCTGAGAGGCAGCGGCCTCCGCTAGAGCGACCACCTCGGCGGGTCGAACAACCGCAGAAGCCAGCGTGGACCATTGAGACAGCGTCATCGTCAGTGGCACCCTGTCGTGACGAACCAGCTGCTGATATGCGGGGGCAAGGTGCCGGTCAGGAGTGATGATCCACCCGCCGGGCCACTTGCTATCGGCAGACTCGCGTCGTCGGCGCCGCCATATCATTGCCATCGACTCGGCATCTCGCTCTACCGCACGATCCGAACGGCGGCGCGAGTTTCCGAGGTCGTCGCGCAGCGCCTGTTCGCACTGGTCGACGCGTCTTCTGTCGCCATCGTTGTGGTGATGTCGGACCACCACTCCAAGTTCTTCGAGCAGGGATTCTACATTACTCCCCGCCCGAATCATGTCATGCGGGTGCCGGTACTTTCGCTCGCGGTGGGCCTCCAGCCAGTACGTGGGCAGCTCTTCGGAGGTGAGCGACGCTATCCACTCAGCGCGCAGCCCATTCTTGTGAGCCTGCTCGAAACCGCGCACGAGGTTCGGCACTTCGCTCTCTAGGAGTACTTGCAACTCGTCGATGGAGTGGCGAGCGACGACAACCTCCCAGCCCGCGTCCACCGCTGACGTGATCGACCTAGCAACAGCTTCGCTCACGCGCGAGGGTCCAACTAAGTCAAGCAAGACCGGAGTATCCAGCAGTGCCCTCTGACCGTTCGGGAGACCGAGTTCGTCAATCACCGCGGCAGAGTCACGGCCCGCAACATACGAGTGAAGCACGCAACCCGTCGTGATGTGGTGAACGAGCTCATTCGCAAAAGGATCGACAGGATCGAGAGCCGCGATGGCTGCCGCCTGCAGGAAGTCACGAACAGCCGAGTCCGAGGCGACGTCGTCGATCATGGCTGCGACCACAGCTCGGTCAATCGTCTTCGGCGAGAGGAGCTTTCCGGCGCGCTGCTGAACGCGACCAAAGTACGCGTCTTGTGCGGCGGTGATGCCAGAGATAAGAGCGCGAACAATAGCGTCCAGCCAAAGCTCCGCTCGCGCCGTCGAGACGTCAGCACCGCTGTCCTCATATGCCATGCGTCGTAAAGTTGCGACAGCCTCGGCTCTATGGGCCGACACCCACTGTTCCTGCTCCTGTATCTCGCGGAGCCCTTGTCCGGTGAGTCCCCAAAGCTCCACCCCTCCGATGCCGGATGTGCTCATTACGACGTCAATCTCGGCACCCAGCTCGAGCGCCTCGTGAACGACAGTCTGATCGACACGAGCTCCCGGCCACACGCGTTCGATCACGGCAGCAACTTCACCCAGAGTCTTACCGCCGTGCTTCATCGCATGGCAGGCTGCAGCGAGAATCAGGTCCGCTTTGGTCGCAGCTCGCTCAACGGAAACGAGCTGGTGCACCGCGCCAACGAGCGCATATCCGTCGTCGAGCAGCGTGTGATCGTTCTCGTCCACATAACTCGGCTCGGGTTGAGAAGTTCCGGCGGGTCCCGACGTCACCGACCACCCCGGCTCCCGCGCTCCGGCTGTCACGCCGCCTCACCCCTCGCCGCCTCGTAGAAGTACCGCAGCAGCGCCTTCTTGACCTGGGCTGTCGCGGGGTCCGTGCTGAAGAAGAAGTCCACCAGCTTGGCGTGAGACTCGTGCGTGTCCGTGACCGCGGCCGTGAGGGCGTCTTCAAAGTCGGGACTATCGGCGAACTGGGTCGGCGTGTTAGTCCGCGCCTGTGTGACGAGCTGCTTGTCGTCCAGAAGCGACTGGGTGACCTCCTGCAGCCAGGACTCGTTGTGCGCGTCGGGATGGCCGAAGCGCTCGTTCAGCAGCTGCAGCACCTCGGCCAGCGCGACCATCTTCGGGTCCCGTGCTTCACCGCCACCGACGCCGACCGGCTTGAGCGCCTCCCCGCCCGTGAGTGAGACGTCGACCTTGCCCTCGTCGCGCAGCTGGAGCTTGGTCAGCTCGATGTCGGAGAAGTCGATGCCGGGGATGAGCTGCTCGGTGCGAAGGTGTGGTGCCAGCAGGCGGAGATAGATGTGCTTCTTCGCGATGTCGGTGTCGCCGTAGTCGAATACCTGGCTCATGAAGTCGTAGAGGCGGATGAACGAGCCGACGTCCTTGCGGAAGAGTTCGAGGAGCTCGCGCTCGACCTTGTCGTCGCTGTCGACCGCCGCCTGCCAGCGCCCACGGAAGCGGTCCTTCGCTGGTCCCAGCACCGCGGCGAGCTTCGAGTTCACCTTCGAGCCGGCGCCGACGCCCTCGGTGAGCATGACGTTCACCGTCTGCTCGACCTCGTCCTGCGTGTAGATCCCCGCCATGTCGAGCTTCGCCAGCAGATCGTGCACGAGGTTCGGATCGGTCGTCTCCTCGACGTGCGCGCCGACGAAGTACGGCTCGAAGGCGGCTTGGATCTCCTTCGGGTCGTTCACGAAGTCGACGACCTGCGTCATCGACGCATCCTTGACGACACCACCACGCGTGACGTGCGTGCGGTTGAGGCGCGAGAGCGTCTGCACCGCGGTGATCCCCGACAGCTGCTTGTCGACATACATCGCGCACAGCAGCGGCTGGTCGAAGCCGGTCTGGAACTTGTTGGCGACGATCATCACCCGGCAGTTCTCGTCGCGGAACGCCTCACGCAAGTCGCCGGCGCCGGGATTCATCGACGCCTCGGTGAACTCGTCCGGGCCCGACTCCTCGTCGACAACGGATCCGCTGAACGCGACGAGGGTCTTGTAGCCGAGGCCCTTCTTCGCGATGTACTCGTCGATCGCCAGCTTGTACCGGACGGCGGCCTTGCGGGACGGGGCGACGACCATCGCCTTCGCCTCGCCCTCGAGCAGGTGAGCGACGTTGCGGGAGAAGTGCTCGACGATGACGGCGGCCTTCTGCGAGATGGTCTGCGGGTTCACCCGCACCCACTGCATGATCTCCTTCGCCGCGCGTGCCTGGTCGACCTCGTGGTCGCGCCCGCCCGCCGCCTTCTCCCCCAGCTCGAAGATCATCTTGAACGAGTGGTAGCCGCGCAGCACGTCGATGATGAAGCCCTCTTCGATTGCCTGCTTCATCGTGTACAGGTGGAAAGGCTCGGGCTTGTCGCCGCCGTCGGGCACACGCCCGAACAACTCGAGCGTCTTGGACTTCGGCGTGGCGGTGAAGGCGAAGAACGAGATGTTCTCGCTGTTGGCGCGCTCGCTCATCTCGGCCGCGAGCACCGCCTCGATGTCGATCTCACCGCCGTCCTCGAGTTCCTTCGCCTCGTCGGCACTCAGCACGGCCTTGAGCTTCGCGGCCACCTGACCCGACTGCGACGAATGTGCTTCATCGGCGATGACGGCGAACCGCTTGCCCTTGAGCCCCTTGTTCTTGCGGACCTCTTCGAGCACGAACGGGAACGTCTGGATCGTCACGACGATGACGAGCTTCCCCGTCGCGAGTGCCTGCGCGAGCACGCCCGACTTCGACGTGCCGGCCGCCCGGGTCGTCTTCTCGTCGACGGTGACGACGATGTCCTGCTTGTCGAGCTGGCGGACGGCGTCCTGCAGCTGTGCATCGAGCACGGTGCGGTCGGTGACGACGATCACCGAGTCGAAGACCTTCTGGTTGTCGACCTGCAGGCGTGCCATCCGGTGCGCGGTCCAGGCGATCGAATCGGTCTTACCGGATCCCGCGGAGTGCTGGATGAGGTAGCGCTTGCCGACGCCCTCCTCGGCGACCGCGGAGCCGAGCTTCTCGACAGCCTCCCACTGGTGGAACCGCGGGAAGCGCAGGCTCGCGGTCTTCGTGGTCTTGCCGGTCTTGGGATCGATGCGGCTCTCGTGCTTCACGTACATGAAGCGGCCGAGGATCGCGAGCAGCGCGTCCTTCTGGAACACGCGCTCCCAGAGGTACCAGGTCTTCCAGCCGTCGGGGTTCAGCGGGTTGCCGGCGCCGCCGTCCTCGGTACCGCGGTTGAACGGGAGGAAGTGCGTGCGCTCACCGTCGAGCTTGGTGGTCATCCAGACCTCGTCCTCAGAGACGGCGAAGTGCACGAGAGCGCGCGTGCCGAAACCGAGCAGCGCGTGAGTCGCGCCGTTCTTCTCCTTGGGCAGTCGGTCGCGCTTGTACTGGTTCTTCGCGTTCTCGATGGACTGCGTGTTCTCGGTCTTCAGCTCGGCGGTGGCGACCGGCAGCCCGTTGACGAAGAACACCAGGTCGATCGAACGGTTGTCGCCGGGCGCGTAGTGCACCTGGCGCACGACGCGCAGCCGCATACCCTCATACTTCTCGAGAGCGGCGGCGTTCAGCGTGGTCTCGGGCTTGAACTGCGCCACCTGCAGCTGGCCGGAGTTCAGGAACTTGAAACCGTTACGCAGCACGTTGAGTGTGCCACCGCCGGCAGTCATCGACTTGTCCAGTTCGGCAGCAAGCCTGTCGAGCAGCTGTGCCTTCTGTTTCTCGACGTCCTTCGACTCGAGCTTGATCACCCGGGCGAGCGCGTCGGGGTTCGCGGCCTTGAGCCAGGCGAAGACGTCCTCGGGGTAGAGCGCTCGGGTGCGGTCGTAGCCCTTGTCGTCGCGCGAGTAGAGCCAGCCGTTCGCCTCGAGGTACTCGCAGATCTCGCGCTCGTACTCGATCTCGTTGTGCTGTGCCATCACGCCGCCTTCCACACGTCGATCTGTCCGGTCACCGCGGCGGTGATCAGCGCCGCGCGCCGCTCCTGCGAGAGCTCGATGAGGCGCTCGGACTTCTGGATGAGAGTGTCTATCGCGGCGGTTTGCTCCAGGATCGCGCTGCCGATCGCCCGCTGTTCGTCAATTGGAGGCAGCGGCCACGGAAGGTTCGCCAACTCCTCACGGTTGACTTTAGGCATCTTGACGCGCATGGAACGCTCCGTCACGTAGTCCAGTACGGGCTGACTCAACATGTAGAAGAGCCCGAAGGTCGGATCGACAGCCGCCGACAGGGTAATCGGGTACATATCCGCGCTGCAGAGGCAGTCCAGCGGCGCGATCACGGCTTTATTCAGGGCCGGGCGAATCTTCGAGTACACGAGCTCACCACGGCGAACACGGTACTTGTTGGAGTCCGCGCCCTGGTCCGCAACGGTCTCGGTAGCAAGCAACCGGCCAGTACCACTCTCGACATGATTGGGTGCAATGAGGATCTCATTCGACCACCTGGGATCCGCCGGGTCCACCATTTCCGCCGCGATGTGCGCGACGAACCGAAAACGCGACAATTGCCAATGGGGGGGGATCTTATCCAGCCACCGATTCGCGACCGGCTTAAGCGGAGATGCGCCAACGCCATGTGTGACGGTTCTCGTAATTACGGCGGTACGGCGCTCGCGGAGAGTGGCGATGAGGTGCTGCTGCCTGGCGATCAGGGTGTCGATCTGCGCGGTCTCACGGTCGAGGAAGTCCGCGATCGCCCGTTGCTCGTCACGCGGCGGAAACGGGATCTTGATTCGATTGATGTCGCGCTGGAATAGGTGTGGGACACCCATCCCATCGCGCAGCCGCCGAAAAATTGACTGAGCATACTGGCTCGCAATCACCCAATACAGAAACCGGCCTTCAAGCGAGGGCTTCGGCGTGATCACCGCGATCGAGCCGTTCACCGTTGCAGGCTCGGGCAGCTCGCGGACTATGTTCACCGTGCCGATGGTCGAGCCGTCCTTCGTAAGGAGGATGTCCCCCTCAGAGAGCATGATCTCGGGCGATTCCTCGTATCGTTCCTTCGAGATTCGCGCTGCACCGAGGAAATCGATGTCGCTCCCCTTGATGTTTGGGGTCGAGAGCATTGGGTGTCCCCCAATCTCGACATACTCTGAAGCGGTCAACCCTTTCCACCCAAGACGCGCACGTACCCAGGCTTCCCGGCCAATCGACCGCTCACCCCAATCCGCAGGAAGACGCCCCAGCCACTCAAGAGCCGTGGAACGGAATGAGCGGCTCACGCCTCCACCTCCCGCAGGAGATCCAGGATCTCGGCGATCTGCTGCTCGAGGTCGCGGTCGATCTCCTCGAGCGGGCGCGGCGGGGTGTAGGTGTAGAAGATCCGCGTGAACGGGATCTCATAGCCGACCTTCGTCTTGGCGGTGTCGACCCATGCGTCCGGGACGTGCGGGGCGACCTCGGCGGCGAAGTAGGCAGCGATCGTTTCATCACGTCCCCCGTCGCCCAGGGTGTTACCGCCGTACGTGAAGGGCACGTTCTCGGTGTCGCGCTTCTTCGCGTCGGGCTTGGGCTTGCCCTTGCGGTCGCGCACGACTTTGCCGTTCTCGTCGAGCAGCGGACGCTCGACGGTGATGGTCCAGTACCCGAACTCGTCGGTCCGGAGGATCTTCGACCTCTCGCCGTCCTCGAACGCGTCGTAGAGCTTCACGATCTCGTCACGCTGCTCGGCGCTGATTTCGCGGCGCTTGGATCCCATGCCCTTGCGCATCTTGACCCACATGCTCGTGGCGTCGATGAGCTGCACCTTGCCCTCACGTTCGGGCTTCTTCTGGTTGTCGAGGATCCAGATGTAGGTGGCGATGCCGGTGTTGAAGAACATGTCGGTCGGCAGCGCGACGATCGCATCGACGAGGTCGTTCTCGAGCAGCCAGCGGCGGATCTCGCTCGGCCCGGATTCCGCCGCGCCGGTGAACAGCGGCGATCCGTTGAGGACGATTCCGGCCCGTCCCCCACCGTCGTACCGCGGGCGCATCTTGTGCGCCAGGTGCGTGAGGAAGAGCATCTGCCCGTCGCTGATGGGCGGGAGGCCGGGAGCGAAGCGGCCGGCGGCGCCGGTCTTCGCGCGCTCGGCCTTGACCGCGGCTTCGCTCGCCTTCCAGTCCACGCCGTAGGGCGGGTTGGACATGCAGAAGTCGAAGGTGCGGTCGTAGAACTTGTCGTCGGCAAGGGTGTCGCCGAGGCGGATGTTGTCGACATCCTGCCCCTTGCCGATCATGTCGCTCTTGCAGATCGCGTAGGACTGATCGTTGATCTCCTGGCCGTACAGACGCAGGCGCGCGTTCGGGTTGCGCTCGTACAGGCGCTCCTCGGCGACGCTCAGCATGCCGCCGGTTCCGGCCGTCGGGTCGTAGATCGAGCGGACGACACCCGGCTCCATGAGCGTGTCGCTCTCCTCCGCGAAGAGCAGATCGACCATGAGTCGGATCGCGTCGCGCGGCGTGTAGTGCTCGCCGGCCTCCTCGTTGCTGGCCTCGGCGAACTTGTAGATGAGGTGCTCGTACAGGTCGCCCATCGCGGCGTTCGGCACGGCATCGGGGTGCAGGTCGATCTCGGCGAACTTTGACACCACCAGGTAGAGCCGGTTCTTCTCGGCGAGCTTGTCGATCACCTGTTCGAAGCCGAACCGCTCGAACACGTCGATGTTCGCGGAGAAACCGGCGACGTAGTCGATGAGGTTCGCCCGCAGCCCCTCGGGGTCCTGCAGCAGCCGAGCGAAGTCGTACTGGCTCGTGTTGTAGAACGCGAGCCCGGTCTTCCGCTTCACCTGCGCGTCGAGCACACCGCCCTCGAACTTCGCGGCCAGCTCGCGCATCGTGTCGCGCTGGCCGTCCATCATGCAGTCCAGACGCCGCAGGATCGTGAACGGCAGGATGATCCCGCCGTACTGATTCGGCTTGTAGACCCCACGCAGCTGGTCGGCGATCGACCAGACGAAGCTCCCCAGGTTGCTCAACTTGCTCCTTCTCGCCGAGATTTTGCACGCCGCGGCACATCTGCCCGGGTGCATATGGATACTTTCATAGGCGTCGGACATTCGGGGGCGCGCAACGTCGCCTCCCGCCCCTCTACCAAAGGAGCCCGCATGGACGTTTCCGAGCTGACCCTGCGATCCGTCCTGGAGGGCCGCAAACAGTATGTCGTGCCGCTGTACCAGCGGCGGTACAGCTGGGAGCACAAGAACCACCGCCAGCTGTGGGACGACATCCTCATGCTCACGGAGCACCGCGAAGCCGTTCCTCATGGCACGCACTTCACGGGATCCCTCGTGCTCTCGGTCGACGTCGCTTCACCGGGCAGCACCACGTTCCTCGTCGTCGACGGGCAGCAGCGGTTGACCACTCTCACCGTCATGCTCGCTGCGCTCCGGGACCACTGGGCGGAGGAAGACGAGGCAGAGCTGGCCGAGGAGATCGGCCAGGAGTACCTCACCAATCGCTATGTACGCGCTGCCGAACAGCGCCTCAAGGTCGTGCCGACGAAAGCGGATCAGGAGCTCTACGCATCGCTCCTCAACGGCGCGCACCGCGACGACCCGACGTCACTGCTCGATGACGCCTACCGCTATTTCCGCGGGCGCATCAGGGAGGCGGCCGTCGAGGGAACCGACCTGGAGTCGCTCCGAGACGCGGTGCTCGATGGGCTGATCTTCGTGTCGATCGTCGCGCGCGGCGACGACAACGTCTACCGCATCTTCGAGTCGCTGAACAACACGGGCGTGCGGCTCTCGCAGGCCGATCTCGTGCGCAACCTCGTGTTCATGAACCTCGGCGACGCCGGCGAGCCGGTGTACCAGCAGCACTGGTTGCCGATGCAGGCGGGCCTCTCCGATGAAGACCTGACAAACCTCTTCTGGTTCGACCTCGTGTGGAAAGACCACCTGATCCCGTTCACGAGCACGTACGAGGAGCAGAAGCGCCGCATCGCCGACATGTCGACCGCGCAGATCATCGAGTTCGTCGAGGTGATCGCGCGACGGGCCCGCTCGCTGAAGCGGATGCGCCAGCCGCAGCTCGAGGACTCCCCTGAGGTGCAGTTCTACCTCTACCGCCTGCGCGAGTGGGGCGCGTCCGTCACCGATCCGCTCGTGCTGCGCATCCTCGACCTGCGCGAGTCTCAGGCATGCACCTCGGCTGAGGCGGCCGCCGCGCTGGGTGTGCTGGAGAGCTACCTCGTACGGAGGTTCCTCGTCCACCCGCGCGGCCAGGGACTCAACCGGATCCTGGCCGAGGCGGCTGGGAAGCTGAGCGGAGAGGAGCCGCCGGCCGACGCTCTGCGCCGGATGCTGTCGGAAGGACGCAAGTACTTCGCCACCGATGCCGAAGTCCGCGAGGCAGTGCTCAATCGCCCCTTCTTCACGGAAGGAGCCGCGCGCATCCGGCGCCTCGTCCTCACCTGGCTGATCCAGCTCGCCGCTGGCAAGGAACACGCCGAACTCGGCACGATGTCGATCGAGCATGTGATGCCGCAGACCGACACTCCGAGCTGGGTCGAGATGCTGGCGAAGACGCTCCCGGAGGGCGCCGACGTGACGGAGACCTACGGCGCACTCGTGCACACGCTCGGGAACCTCACCTTCAGCGGGTACAACTCGGAGCTGAGCAACAGGCCGTTCGGTGAGAAGCGGAAGCTCCTCGCCGGCAGCGCGCTGACCGAGAACCACCGCATCGCCAGCAATGAGCGATGGGGCTACGACGAGATCCGTGCACGCGGTGAAGAGCTCGCTGCCCGGGCTATCGCGCATTGGAGCGGCCCTGACCCCGACCTGGTGTCACGCGGCAGCGGGAAGGACTGGCGGCTGCACGACCAGATCATCGCGCACATCCCCGAGGGATTCTGGACGTCGTACTACGAGCTGGCGCAGGCAGTGGAATCGCACCCGATCGCGGTGGGCCAGCGCATCGCCAGTCACCCTGTCGAGGGCGCATGGAGGGTCATGACCTGGGACGGCCGGGCGTCCGCCGGCTTCGCCTGGCCCGACGGATCGCCCCACGAGGGTCGAGATGTGGTCGACGTGCTCCGCGAGGAGGGGATCCGGTTCGGCACCGACGGAAAGGCGGATAAGTCGCAGCAGCTCGGGTCGTCCGCTCTCCTGGCGCTGGTCGGAGCCGAGCGCGACGACGATGAGTTCGGCGCCGAGAGCGAGTGAGGTACGACGAATGACGTGCATGGCGCGGGTCGCGGCAGAACCTGCTCGGGAGGTTCTCGCATGGCTCGCATGATCCCCGCTCGTCCGCGATCCGGGGCGAACGGATCCGAGCGTCGCGTGTTCGACGCGTTCGCGGGCGCACGCGGGATCGACGACTGGGTCGTGATCCATGGGCTGCAGATCCGGCGACACGTGGGGCAGTTCCAGGGCGAGGCCGACTTCATCGTCATCGTCCCCGGGCGCGGCATCGTGGTGATCGAGGCGAAGAGCCCCGAGTACGTGGAGTACCGCGACGGCGAATGGACGCTCGACCGCGTGCCGAACCCCGGCAAGAGCCCGTTCGACCAGGTGGACGGCGCGATCCGCAGCCTGCGCGGCTTCCTGAAGTCGCGCGAGCTGCTCGTCGGGGCCGAGCCGATCGCGCGGCTCGTGTGGTTCACGTCGCTCGGGCGCCACTTGTTCGAGAACCGATCCCCCGGTGACATGCAGTTCTTCGAGTGGGAGCTGGCGTTCCGCGACGACCTGCGCGATCCTGTGGCGCTGGTCGAGCGCGTGCTTGGCGAGCACGATGCCTGGTACGCGGCCGTGGAGGGCGTGGAACACGATCCGAGCGTCATGACGGCCGAGCACTCGGACGCCATCGCTCGCGCGCTGGTCGGGGACTTCGCCGGTGGGCGCACCGCTGCCGATCGGAAGCTCGAGCGCCGCGACGACGAGGAGAAGCTGCTGAAGTCACAGCGCGTGATCCTGGACGCCGTCGCACGCAACGGCCGCCTCTGCTTCGAGGGGCCCGCCGGCACCGGCAAGAGCTACCTGCTCACCTCGCTCGCGAAGAGCTGGGCGGCGGAGGGCGCGCGCACGCTGCTCACGTGCTGGAACGTGCTCATGGCCGACGAGCTCGTCGCGGCCGGGCGCAACCGGCCGACGCTCGAGGCGATGAGCCTCAACGCGCTCATGCTCCGGATGGCCGGCGTCGAGAAGAACCCTGACGATGCCTCGCGTGGCTGGTACGAACAGGAGCTGCCGAAGCGCGCGCTCGAGCGGCTGCGCGCCGACCCCTCGCTCGGTGGCTACGACGCCATCTGCGTCGACGAGTTCCAGGACGTCGCGGGCTTCCCCGACGTCATCGCGCTGCTGCGGGAGCTCGCCGATCCGTCCGCCGGCTCCGCGCCCGCGCGTGTCGCGGTCGCCGCCGATCCGCGCCAGCAGATCCTGCGCCCGGCGGAGACGCATGCGGATCCGTGGGCGGTCGCGTCGGAGGCGTTCCCCGGCATGGTGCACGTCGCGATGCGGCAGAGCGTGCGGCAGGTGCGCGCGCTCTCGTCGGCGGCCGAGGAGCTGCTCGGGCGACGCTTCGGCTACACGGGGCACCGGCTCGTCTCGAACGATGTGGGCGGGATGCGTGTGGTTCGCGTCGGCGACTCCCCCACCTCGGCGCTGGCCGGCACCCTCCGCGACCTGCTGCAGCAGCATCCTGCCCACGACATCGTGGTGCTCAGCCCCTTCGGCGAGCGCCGGTCGCTCGTGGGGCGGATGCTCGCGAGCCCGCACTTCACGAAGGACGAGAAGTGGCTGCGCGCGCAGCTGCGCCACGTGGGCGACGCCCCGGATGACGCGCGCCCAAAGGGCGCCGTGCGCTGGGGATCCATCGGCAAGTTCAAGGGACTCGACGCCGAGGCCGTCATCCTCACCGACATCGGCGACGACGGCCTGGCCTTCGCGAAGGAGACCGGCCTGCCCTGGTTCGACCTGCTCTACGTCGGCCTCACGCGCGCGAAGTACCGGTGCGTGGTGCTGCCGAACTGAGCGGCACCGAGCAGGCAGACAGCGCTGACGAAGGAGAAGACATGATCAACGACCTGCGCGACGCATGTGAGGCGTGGCAGGGCGGACGCGACGGCGGGTCCTCGCCGATCCGCGCGGGAGCCCGCGTCCTCACGAACACTCGGCACTACTTCGCCGCCCCGTTCATCGCCGAGCACGAGCGGAAGGCGCGAGCCGACGAGCGCACGCTCGCACGTGCACGAGCCCTGCTCGCGCACCTGGACGTGGCTCCGTCATTGGACGCGGCAGGCTGGGCGGCCTCGGTCGGCTCCACCAGCGTCTGGGCAGGCCGAGGGATCAAGAGCGGTGCGCAGGACTCGCAGATTCTCGAGACGCTCGAATCAGGCGAACTGCGCATGCCCCTGTGGGGCGTCAGTCTGGACGAGCGCGTGGCTCGATCGTTCGGCGAGCGCTTCGTCTTCCAGTTGCTCGGTCCCTTCCCCGCCATCGCCGCGTGGCTGCATTCCGGCGTCAAGGACGAGGAGCAGGAGCTGATCGCGGGCGGGCTCTACCGCGTCCACGATCTCGCTACGCGCGGCGAGACGACGCACGTCCAGCTGCGATTCGAACGAACCCTCGCCCCCGAGCTGTCGGAAGTCAGCTGAACGGCTCATGCCGCTCCAATGACGTGAACCCACAGGTCGGCGTCGTCGAGCACCCGGCCCGCGGGAGCATGCGGCACGAAGGCCGCCGCGACCCTCGCTCGCACCTCCTCGTCCGTCAGGACCGCCGCCTCGCTGGCACGCAGTTCCAGTCGACGCACAAAGAGGGCTCGCAGCTCAGGAGCGAGCGGTCGCACCGGCTTCGCGGGTTCGGTCTCCGCCGCCACCAGCGTCTCGCCGTTCGGGCCCTCCAGGCCGCGGAAGTCGAAGCGCCAGAAGCCATCGATCTGCGTCTCGCTCGTGCACTCGTAGACGGCGTGGAGGCTGAACTGGTGCGGCTGGCTGAGTGGCATGCGCATCACCACGCCGGTGAGCTTCGTCCCCGACAGTGTGGCCGGCAGGTCGCCCGACTTGAGTCCGTCGCGCGGGCCTCCGAAGAACGCGCAATAGAGCGACGGCTCATCATGCGCGGCGGACGCGGTCTTGCTCATCGGACGATCCTCTCGACGGCGTCGCGCAGGAAGCGCGCGGGAGCGAACTCGGGCAGAGTGTTGCGGACGTCCTCCCAGGCCTGTGCGGCCGGAACGCCGCGGTGGCGGATACCGTACAGCGCCGCCACCGCGGAGGTGCGGCTCCGAGCCTCGGCGCAGTGCACGAACACCCGCTTGCCCTCCCGGCGAAGCGTCGCGATGACGTCGGCGGCCTCGGCCAGGACGAAGTCGAGGTTTGCGTTGCGGCCATCCTGATCGATGAGCCAGACCTGCACGCTCTCCGCCACTGACGGCACCTGCTCTGTACCGACGCGGCAGAGCGACACAACCGCTTCGACCTCCTGAGGAAGCCTGTCGAGCGCGGCGATCGATCCGAGCATGACACCCGGATCATGGGGATGCGGACGCAGCCAGTCCCCCGCATAGGTACGCGCGCGAGCCGCCAGAGGCCATCCCTCCCCATCCGCTTCTCCCCCGCGCGCCGCGAGCACGGCGAGACGCACGAGGTCCCCTGCACGCAGCGACGGCCACCCGTGCAGGATCCGCTGCCAGCCCAGCGGAACCGCGCTCCCGCCGCGAAGCGAACCGGCGAGCGCTCCCGCGATCGCCGCCACCGTGTCGGTGTCGTGCCCGCCACGCACCGCCCGCTCGAGAGCGTCGACGAGGGAAGATGCTCCGGCGACTGCCGACAACGCTCCCTGCAGTGCCGCCACGACCCAGCCGTTCTGCGCCGAAAAGCGACGAGGATGCGCGTCCGCGGCGAGGGCGTCATCCAGCAACGACGACCAGCGTCCACGACGCTCCTCGGGGATCCACCGCAGCTGACCGCGAAGGTCGAGCTCCCCGGTCAGGATCGCGTGACGAATGGCGAGGCACCACAGCGCGCACGCGTCGCCGTTGTCCTCGTCCCAGTGGGTCAGCCGCGCGATGCGCCTCGCAGTGGCCGCCAACTCCGCCGGATCGCGTTCCAGGTAGCCGAGAGCGAGCGGCCCCGTGCGCATGAGCGCGCCATTGCCGGCGCTGCGACCGGTTCGCTCGTGGAGCGTATGCGAGAGGGCGACGGCCTCTTCCTCAGACGGCTCGGCGCTCAGACCATCGAGCACAGCACGGGTCTGGATGCCCACGTCCTTGGCGCCCTTCGCCCACTCTCGCCATGCGACCAGAATCCCCCCGATCGTGGCCCGATCCTCGATGCTGCGCCCCGCGGCCAGCGCCTGCAGGATGGGCATCGCCATGCTCGTGTCATCAGTCCACTCGCCGCGGGCATGCCCGAATGTGCCGACTCCGAAGTCGACGACGGCGTCGTCGCTGAGCGCCGCCCCGAACTCGTAGTGAGAGCCCAGTGCGTCACCGGCTGCGGAGGCCAGCACGGCCCCGACCGCACGGTCGAACTGGAGGCTATCGAGGGTCATGGGGTCTCCTTCTTCGCGGCACGCGATCCGGGGTGCCTATTTTGCTCACATTCACGCTAATTGCCCGATGAGATCAGTATGCACGCCTCCCGCAATTCACGCAACCATGATTGAATTACCGCTATGACCGAGACGCCGCAGTACCGAGACAGTGCCGGGAAGACCCTCGCGGACTACCCCCGACCTTCGGTCGCCGTCGACACTGCGGTCCTCACGGTGACTGACGACGGCCTCCTGAGCGTCCTCCTCATCGATGACGGCGAGCGCCGCCTGCCCGGCACATTCGTGCACCCCGGTGAGACCCTGGCGGACGCCGCTCTGCGCGCCCTTCGCACGAAGGCCGGAGTCGACGGGCTCGCACCCCGGCAGCTGCACGTCTTCGACGACCCGTCTCGCGACGATCGCGGATGGGTGATGAGCGTCGCGCATTACGACGTCGTGCCCTCGTCGCACCTCTCGGAGAAGCATCTGCTCCCGGTCGATGCTCTGCCGCCGCTGCCCTTCGACCACGAGCAGATCGTCGCTCATGCTGTCGCCGCGCTGCGCACCGAGTACGGATCGACGCCCGATCCGCGGGGTCTGGTGGAGCAGCCCTTCACGATGCGCGAACTCCGACGGCTGCACGAGGCCGTTGCCGGCCGCCCCCTGCAGCCGGACACTTTCCGGCGCGCGATGCTGCCCGGTCTCGCGGCCACCGGCGCGGTGAAGCGCGAGGGGCGCGGCCGGCCCGCGGAGCTGTACAGCACGCTCGGCGACACTCCATCCCCGCTCCGTCATGCGCGCGCACCGAAACGCTCGTTCGTGGATCTGGATGCCCCGACAATCGGTGGCGATCTCGCGTCAACGGTCCAGGCGATGCGGGGCGAGGAGAAGCGCTGAGGCGCAGGCGCCACTTGCGTCCGCCTATACCGTCGCGCCGGTACAGCGCCGGCGCTGCTACCACCCTGGTCCGTACGGATAGTGACCGCGACCCGACGTAATTGACTCGCATCTTCCTCACGCCACCCACTCCCCCGTACCCTCACTCCCATGACCGTCCCGCGCCGCATCGCCCGCGTCCTGCTCGGCACTGCCCTCGTTGGAGCCGGGGTGTCGCACCTCACCGTGGCGCGGAAGGAGTTCCGGGCGCAGGTGCCCGAGTTCGTGCCGCTCGATCCCGATGCCACCGTCGTGATCTCGGGCGTCAAGGAGATCCTGCTCGGAATGCTGCTCGTGTTCGCGCGCAAGCGGCGGCGGCTGGTGGGGCGGATCGCCGCCGCGTTCTTCGTCGCGATCTTCCCCGGGAACATCGCGCAGTGGGTGCACGAGCGCGACGGGTTCGGGCTCGACACCGAGGAGAAGCGGTTCGCGCGGCTGTTCTTCCAGCCCGTGCTCGTCGCGTGGGCGCTGTGGTCCACGCGATCCGGGAAGCGCCGGCTCAAGGGCTGAGAGCAAGCGGAACGCCCCGAGGATGTCCGTGCGCGCCGATACACTCGCCGCGTGACCCCGCTTCCTCCGCACCAACCCTGCCCACCGGGCGGGAGTTGTACCGGAAGGAAGCACACATGGCAGAGAACACGTGGCCGCTGAAGAACAAGCTGCCCGAGGGACATCTGTTCCTCACGAAGGCCGAGTTGATCGAGATCCTCGACGAGGTCGACGACGAGACGCCGCTGTGGATCAACAACTACTGGCAGCCGATCCGCCAGATCACGCAGCGCCCGGTCGATCTGATCGCGATCCGGCCCGACGGGGTGCATCTGGGCTGAACGACGGCACGGGCGGGCCCTGCGGCCCGTCGGACCCGCCCGTGCCCATCCCGCCCTACCGCGCCCGCACCGCCGTGAGCGCCGTCACCGCCGCCGCGGCCGACCACGCCTGCGGGCGGCACGCGGCCGGGTAGGGCGTGGGCACGTCGGTCTCGGAGCGGGGGTCGCCGCTGTGCAGCTCGGGCACGCGGTAGACGAAGCCCTCCGCCGCGTCGAGCATGCCGTCGACCACCCGGTTCGCCTCGTCCACGAGGCCGGCGCGCACCATGCCGTGGACCGCGATCGCGGTGTCGTGGGTCCACACGCTGCCGCCGTGGTATGACAGCGGCCAGTAGCCCGCCGCTCCCGTCGACATCGTGCGGATGCCGAAGCCCGAGGCCATCGACTCCCCCAGCAGCAGCGCGGCGACGTGGCGCTCCTCGTCGCGCTCCAGGATCCCCGTGCCGATGAGGTGGCCGACGTTGCTCGTGAGCGTGTCGACCGGGCGCTTGTCGCGATCCAGCGCCACCGCCGGGTAGCGGCCCTCCGGCGTCTCCACCCAGAACGACTCCGCGAACCGCCGGCGCAGATCCGCCGCCCACGCCCGCAGCTGCGCCGGGCCGTGCGGCTCGTCGCCCTCGCCGAAGCGCTCGAGCAGCTCGGCCCCGGCGAGCGCGGCCTCATACGCGTAGGCCTGCACCTCGCACAGCGCGATCGGCCCCTCGGCCAGGCGCCCGTCGCGCCACTGGATCGAGTCGCCCGAGTCCTTCCAGCCCTGGTTCGCCAGGCCCTTGCCCGTGCGGTCGATGTAGTCGATGAAGCCGTCCCCGTCGCTGTCGCCGTACTCGATGAGCCACGCCAGCGCGCGCCGCAGCGCCGGGATGAGGGGGCGCACCTCGTCCTCGGGCATGCCCGCCCGCCACGCGTCGTGCAGCAGGCACACCCACAGCGGCGTGGAGTCGACGCTGCCGTAGTACAGCGGCGGCAGCGACACGTTCTCGCCCGGGATCTCGAGCGTCGACGAGCGCAGCTCGTGCAGGATCTTGCCCGGCTCCTGGGCCGTCGCCGCGTCGTCCGCGTCGCCCTGCAGGCGCGCGAGCACCCGCAGCGTCGAGGCGGCGATCGCCGCGTCCAGCGGCAGCATCAGCCGCGCCGCCCAGATGGAGTCGCGGCCGAACAGCGTGAAGAACCACGGCGCCCCGGCGGCGTAGAACTCGTCCTCCGGGTTGCCCGGCAGCGCCAGGCGCAGTGCATCGAGGTCGCCCAGGGCCGTCTCGAGCCAGCGCGCCAGGCGCGGGTGGCGCTGCGTCACCTCGCCGATCACCTCGCGCGCGTCCCAGGGCGCGGGGCGTCGCGCCGGCTCCATCACGAGCGTGTCATCGTGCAGCTCGAGCCGCCATGACGCCCGGGCCTCGCCCCGCGCGGTCGCCTCGAGGCGCCACGTCGCGACGATCGCGCCGCCGTCCTCGCGCAGCTCGGCGCCCGGCGCCGACAGCACGAAGCTCTGCGCACCCGCGACCACCTCCGCGTCGCCGTCCCGGATCGTCGTCTCGAACGCTCCGGGCACCGATCCGCCCGCCTTCACGGCGTGCAGCGACGCGAACTCCGGCACGAACCGGATCGACAGGGTCGTTCCCACCGGCACGCTGCGCCCGTTGCGCAGCACCCACGACTCGCTCACCCGCCGGCCGTCCACGGTGCGGTCTCGCACGATCCGCACCTTCGGATCGGCGACCCACTCCTCGTCCAGTCCGCGCAGCAGCCCCGCGAAGACGACGCGCGAGGGCCCGTGCGTCGACAGCGAGATCCACTCGATGCGCGAGTCGGCGCACGTCGTGGCGATCTCGCGCACGTGCCGCACGTCGCCGTGGAAGATGCCGTCGATCGCCGCGGCGCCGAGATCGCCGTCGCGCCCCGACCACACCTGGGTGGGCGCGCGCAGCGCGATGACGGCGTCGTCGAGCAGGGGCTGCAGCGGCGGCTGCGGCTCGGCAACGGTGGGGGCAGAGGTCATGGTGTCTGCTGGCTCCTTCCCTTGGCGTTCTGGGTCCGATGTGGGATGTCCCGGGATGAATCAGAACATCGGCGGGGCCTCGTTCCTTCCGAGCGATCCGATGGTGGCACATCGCCACGCCTGCCCTCATCCGGCGGACCGCAAGAGGCTTGTCCGTCGGCCGGACCGGTGGTTGCCTGCCGTCATGGCGGAGGGCGAGCACGGACCGGGCGCGGGGGCCGAAGGACGGATCCGGGTCGGGATCTCCGGGTGGCGCTACGCCGGGTGGCGCGGCGACTTCTACCCGCGCGGGCTGCCGCAGCGGCTCGAGCTGGCATACGTCGGCGAGCGGATGGACACGCTCGAGCTGAACGGCTCGTTCTACTCCCTGCAGCGGCCCGAGAGCTACGCGCGCTGGCGCGACGCCGTGCCCGACGACTTCGTGTTCGCCGTGAAGGGCTCGCGGTACATCACGCACATGCTGCGGCTGCGCGACGCGGGCACCGCCATGGCGAACTTCTTCGCCTCGGGCGTGCTCGCGCTCGGCCCGAAGCTCGGCCCGTTCCTGTGGCAGCTGCCCGAGCGGCAGGAGTTCGACGCCGACGGCCTCGACGCCTTCCTCGCCGCGCTGCCGCGCACCACGGGCGAGGCCCTCGCGCTCGCCCGGCGGCACGACGCGCGGCTCGAGGGCCGGGCGTGGCTGCAGGTCGAGGCCGACGTGCCGCTGCGGCACGCGCTCGAGCCGCGCGCGGCCAGCTTCGAGAACCCGGCCATGCCCGAGCTGCTGCGGCGGCACGGCGTGGCTCTCACCGTGGCCGACACCGCCGGGCGGTGGCCGCGCTTCGGCGAGGTGACGGCCGACTTCGCCTACGTGCGGCTGCACGGCGCGCACGACCTCTATGCCAGCGGCTACTCCCCCGCCGAGCTCGACGAGTGGGCCGCGCGGATCCGCGCGTGGGCCGACGGATCCGGCGCGCCCGACGGCCGCCCGCGCGACGTCTACGTCTACTTCGACAACGACGCCCGCGGCCACGCGCCGCACGACGCCGTCGCGCTCGCGGCGCGGCTGGGCCGGGTGGCCGCCGCGGCGCCCGGTCACGATCCGGCCTGATCCGGCCGCACCACCCGCGCCCCCGAGGACGAGAGCACCACCTGCCCGCGCAGCGCCAGCCCGGCGCCGTCGGCCGCCGCCGCGATGCCGCCGATCCACTCCCGCAGCCCGCCCGCCACGCGGTGCCGCCCTGGCCGCTCCCACACGAGCACCACGGCGGCGGCGCGCACGAGCCCCGCGAAGTCCGCCGCCCGCCGCGCCAGCAGCTCCGCGTGCGTGAGCGCGCCGAGCTCGGGTTCGCGCACGCGGGCCCGGGGGTCGCGTGGCAGCCCGTCGATCGGGAGGATCGGATCCGTCAGCCGCCCGCGCGCGTCGAGGAACAGCAGCCACACCCGCGGCGCGTAGGCGCCGCCGAGCAGCGCCCGCACGAGCTGTTCGAGGCCTGCGTCGTCGCGTACCTCGAAGGCGCGCAGGTCGTCGCCGGGAGCATCCGTCATGCCTCCCACGCTCGCCTCCGGCGATCGCCCGTGGGCCGCACCAGCGCCATCTGTGGACGGATCCGCCGCTCCGCGCGGCTGTGGACGCCCCGCACCGCACCCGAACAGCGAAACGGCCCCGTCCCGAGAACCGGGACGAGGCCGCCGCAGCGAAACGCGCGTCAGGGCATGACGAGCACGGCCTTGACCGTGGCACCCGACTGGGTGTCGGCGATCGCCTGCTCCATCTGCTCGAACGGGTAGGTGGTGATCAGCTCGTCGAACGGGAAGCGGCCGGCCTGGTGCAGCGCGACGAGCTCCGGGATGAAGTTCTGCGGGATCGCGTCGCCCTCGATCGCGCCGACGAGCGTCTTGCCCGACGCGGCGACGAGGCCGAGGTCGATCGTGCTGCCGGGCTTCGGCACGCCCACCAGCGCGATCCGCGCGCCGAAGGCCGTGGCCTGGATGAGCTGCTCGATCACGGGGGCGACGCCCGTCGTGTCGACCGCGTACGAGGCACCGCCGCCCGTGATCTCGAGGATGCGGGCCGTCGTGTCCTCCTCCTTGCCGTTGATGAGGTGCGTCGCGCCGAGGCGCTGGGCGAACTCGAGGCGCTCGGGGATCACGTCGACCGCGATGATCGTCGTGGCGCCGGCGACCTTCGCGCCCATGATGGCCGACAGTCCCACCGCGCCCGTGCCGGCGACGACGATCGACGCTCCCGCGGGCACGTCGAGCGAGTTCAGCACGGTGCCCGCACCGGTCTGGATGCCGCAGCCGAGCGGGCCCGCGAGCTCGAGCGGGGTGCCCTCGGGCAGCTTGACGACGTTCTTCGCCGAGGCGATCGCGTGCGTCGCGAACGACGACTGGCCGAAGAAGCTGCCGTGCACGGGGCTGCCATCGGCGGCGCTCAGCGTGGTGGTGCCGTCCTCGCGCACGCCGCCGAAGTTCAGCGGCATGAAGTTGAGGCAGTAGGCCTCGCGCCCGGCCAGGCAGTTGCTGCAGCGGCCGCACGCCGCGTACGACAGGCCCACGGCGTCGCCCACGGCGAGGCCGTGCACCGCCGAGCCGACCTGCTCGACGACGCCCGCGCCCTCGTGTCCGAGGACGAACGGGAAGGCGCCGGGGATGTGGCCGTGCTGCACGGCGAGGTCGGTGTGGCACAGGCCGGTGGCGACGATCTTGACGAGCACCTCATCGGGCTGCAGATCGCCGAGCGTGAGGTCTTCGAAGCGGAACGGCTCGTCGACGCCGTGTAGCACGGCCGCGCGAACGGATGTGGTCATCTCGAGTCCTTTCAGAGTGCATTCAGGTGGACGCACCATCCACGCTACGCCTGCCGGAGAGGACGGGATCAGATATCGCCGGAATCTGCCGGGAATCCGGCGCAACCTGCGCGTACGCTCAGCGCACCTTGCCGAGGAACTCCCGCGTGCGCGCGTGCTGGGGGCGCTCGATGACCTCGGCCGCCGGGCCCTCCTCGACGACGACGCCGCCGTCCATGAAGACCACGCGGTCGGCCACGTCGCGCGCGAAGCCCATCTCGTGCGTGACGACGATCATCGTCATGCCCTCGTCCGCCAGCTCGCGCATGACGTCGAGCACCTCGCCGACGAGCTCGGGGTCGAGTGCCGAGGTCGGCTCGTC
Organism: Microbacterium sp. NPDC003461; assembly: GCF_053588335.1. Lineage (NCBI taxonomy): Bacteria > Bacillati > Actinomycetota > Actinomycetes > Micrococcales > Microbacteriaceae > Microbacterium > Microbacterium sp. NPDC003461. Next base: position 36,717 of record NZ_JBSFPT010000003.1, read on the forward strand.
GAAGAGCATGAGCTCGGGCTTCATGGCGAGCGAGCGCGCGATGGCCACGCGCTGCTGCTGACCGCCCGAGAGCTCGTGCGGGTACGCGTCCATCCGGTGCGCCAGGCCCACGCGCGTCAGCAGCGCCCGCGCCTCGTCCTGCGCCTGCGCGCGCGGCACGCCGCGCACCCCGATCGGTCCCTCCGACACGTTCTCGAGCGCCGTCATGTGGCCGAACAGGTTGAAGCGCTGGAAGACCATGCCGATCCTCTCGCGCCGCGCCGCGACCTCGCGCTCTCGCAGCTCGTACAGCCGGCCGTTGCTCTCGCGGTAGCCCACGTGCTCGCCGGCCACGCGCAGCTCTCCCCCGTCGATCCGCTCGAGGTGGTTGATGCAGCGCAGGAACGTCGACTTGCCCGATCCGCTCGGGCCGATGAGGCACACGACCTCGCCGGGCGCGACCGTGAGGTCGATGCCCTTCAGCACCTCGTTGTCGCCGAAGCGCTTGCGCACGCCGACGGCCTGGACGAGCGGAGCGTTCATCGGGTCCTCCCCGGCAGGATGCGGCGCAGCACGTCGCCGACGCTCGACGCGTCGCTCACCGACGAGTACTCGAAGCGCCGCTCGATGAAGTACTGGCCGATGCTGAACACGGTCGTGAGGATCAGGTACCAGATCGACACCGTCAGCAGCAGCTCGACCACGAGCAGGTTGTTGGAGTAGATGCCCACCGCCGACAGCAGCAGCTCGCCGTACTGGATCGTATAGGCCAGCGACGACGTCTTGAGCATGTTGATGAACTCGTTGCCCGTGGGTGGCACGATCACCCGCATCGCCTGCGGCAGCACGATCCGGCGCATGGTGCGTCCCGGCCGCATGCCGATCGACTTGGCGGCCTCCACCTGGCCCTTGTCGACCGACGCGATGCCCGCGCGCACGATCTCGGCCATGTACGCGCCCTCGTTGATGCCGAGCCCCAGCAGGGCCGCGAGGAACGGCGTCATGATCGTGTTCGTGTCGACGGATCCGGCGAACGGGATCCACACCTCGGGGAACACGAGTGACAGGTTGTACCAGAGCAGCAGCTGCACGAGCACCGGCGTGCCGCGGAACAGCCACACGTACCCACCCGCGACGGCGCGCGCCACGGGATTCGCCGACAGGCGCATGATCGCCGCCACGACGCCCAGCACGATGCCGAGCGCCTGCGCGGCGATGCTGATGAGCAGCGTGCCCGCCATGCCCTGCAGGATCGTCGGCACGGTGAGGAACCGCAGGGTCGCGTCGTACTGGATGTCGGCCTGCGAGAAGGCGTAGACGAGAGCGGCGAGCAGGACGAGCACCACGGCGCCCGTGATCCAGCGCCCCCAGTGCCGCACCGGGACCGTGGTCATCGTCCGCTCGTCCATGTCAGCCGCCGTTGATCGTGGCTTCGTCGACCGCGCCGAGCGGGGTCTCGTACTTCTCGATCAGCTCGCCGTACTCGCCGCCGTCGATCGCGGCCTGCACGGCCTGCTGGATCGCGTCGCGCAGCTCGGCGTCGTCCTTGCTCACGCCGATGCCCATCGGGCCGGCCTGCACCTGGTCGCCCACGACCTCGAAGTCCTCGCCGTCGCCCGACACGCGCGCGTTGTACGCGGCCACCGGGTAGTCCTGCATGCCGGTGACGGCGCGGCCGTTCTTCACCTGCAGCATCGCCTCGGTCTCGCGGTCGAACGAGAGGATCTCGATCGGCTCCTGGCCCTCGGCCTCGCACGTGGCCGACTGGTCCTGCGCGTAGCCCTCCTGCACGGTGCCGCGCTGCACGGCGATCGTCCGCCCGCACAGGTCCTCGATGCCCGTGAGGCCCTCGGGGTTGCCCTTCGGGACGAGCAGGACGGCGCCGGCCATGTAGTAGTCGACGAAGTCGATCTCCTGCTGGCGCTCCTCGTTGTCGCTCATCCCCGAGACGATGATGTCGATGCGGCCCGAGTTCAGCTGCGTGATGAGGCTGTCGAAGACGACGTTGTTCCACTCGAACGGCACGCCCAGCTGCTCGCTGAGGATGTCGGTGAGCTCCTTGTCGAAGCCGAGGATCGTCGTGCCGTCCTCGTCGTAGTACTCCATCGGCGCGTACGCGATGTCGCCGCCGACCACGATCTTGCCGGCGTCCTTGATGTCCTGCGGCAGCGCGTCGTAAAGGGGCGCCTCGGTGTCGACGGCCTGCTCGGGCGCGGCGCCCGCGCAGCCGGCGAGGACGAGGGCGGCGGTCGCGCCCGCGGCGGTCAGCGCCAGCGCGCGGCGAAGGGTGGGGATTCGCATGGACTTCCTCGTGGATCGATGACGCAAACCGCATCATTCTACGCGGCCGGCGCTGGACCCCCGTGCGGACGCAGCACGGCCCCCGCGCCTCGTGAGCGCGGGGGCCGTGTTGCGGTGGTCGCTTCATCTCCGGCCGCTAGCGCGGCCTCCGTTCAGCAACCGATGAGTGGAGCCCACCGGTTGCTGAACGGAGCGCCGCAGGCGCGGAGATGAAGCGACCAGCTGAAGCGATCAGCGGGCAGCGCTGCCCTCGACATAATCGTCGTCCGAGTTCTTCCACGAGAACAGGGCGCGCAGCTCCTTGCCGGTGGCCTCGATGGGGTGCGACTCCTCCTTCTCGCGGAGGGCCTTGAACTCCGGCGCGCCGGCGTCCTGGTCGTCGATGAAGCGCTTCGCGAACGCGCCCGACTGGATGTCGGCGAGCACGTCCTTCATGCGCTGCTTCGTGTCGGCGTCGATGACGCGCGGGCCCGAGACGTAGTCGCCGAACTCGGCCGTGTCGCTGATGGACCAGCGCTGCTTGGCGATGCCGCCCTCCCACATGAGGTCGACGATGAGCTTGAGCTCGTGCAGCACCTCGAAGTACGCGATCTGCGGCTGGTAGCCCGCCTCGGTCAGCACCTCGAAGCCCGCCTGCACGAGGTGGCTCATGCCGCCGCACAGCACGGCCTGCTCGCCGAACAGATCCGTCTCGGTCTCCTCGGTGAACGTCGTCTTGATGACGCCGGCGCGGGTGCCGCCGATCGCCTTCGCGTACGAGAGGGCGACGTCCCAGGCCTGGCCCGACGCGTCGTTCTCGACGGCGATGATGTCGGGGATGCCGCGGCCGGCCACGAACTCGCGGCGCACCGTGTGGCCCGGGGCCTTCGGGGCGACGAGGATGACGTCGACGTCGCTGGGCGCCTGGATGTAGCCGAAGCGGATGTTGAAGCCGTGCGCGAAGGCCAGCGTCTTGCCCGCCGTGAGCTTGGGGGCGATGCCCTCGGCGTAGATCGAGCGCTGGTGCTGGTCGGGCGCGAGGATCATGATGAGGTCGGCCCACTCGGTCGCGTCGGCGACCGACTTGACCTCGAAGCCGTCCTCCTGCGCCTTGGCCGTGGACTTCGAGCCGTCCTTGAGGGCGATGACGACCTCGACGCCCGAGTCGCGCAGGTTCTGGGCGTGGGCGTGGCCCTGCGAGCCGTACCCGACCACCGCGACCTTCTTGCCCTGGATGAGCGACAGGTCGGCGTCGGCGTCGTAGAGGATCTCGGTCACTGGTTCTCTCCTTGGGTGTTGCTGGTGGGCTTGCGGTGGTCGCTTCATCTTCGCGGCTTCGCCGCTTCGTTCAGCAACCGATGGAGTCGGGCTCAGCCGCGGAGGACGCGCTCGGTGATGGACTTGCCGCCGCGGCCCAGGGCGAGCAGGCCCGACTGGGCGAGCTCCTTGATGCCGAACGGCTCGACGGCCTTGAGGAACGCGTCGACCTTGCCCTTGTCGCCGGTCACCTCGATCACGAGCGCGTCGGGCGCGTAGTCGACCACGCGGGCACGGAAGAGGTTCACGACCTCGAGCACGTTGGAGCGGCTCGTGTTGTCGGCCTTCACCTTGACGAGCATGTGCTCGCGCTGCACCGACGAGGCCGGGTCGAGCTCGACGATCTTGATGACGTTGACGAGCTTGTTCAGCTGCTTGGTCACCTGCTCGAGCGGCAGGTCGTCGACGTCCACGACCACCGTGATCCGCGACAGGCCGGGGATCTCCGTCACGCCCACGGCGAGGGAGTTGATGTTGAAGCCGCGGCGGGCGAACAGCCCGGCCACGCGGGTGAGCAGACCGGGGCGGTCCTCGACGAGCAGGCTCAGCACGTGCGTCGACATCTCAGGCCTCCTCGTCGAACGTCGGCGCGTTGTCCCGCGCGTACTGGATGTAGCTGTTGCTGACGCCCTGCGGCACCATCGGCCACACCATCGCGTCGGCGCTCACGACGAAGTCGATGACGACGGGCCGGTCGTTGATCGACAGCGCCTCCTGGATCGCCGCGTCCACCTGATCCTCGGTCTCCACGCGGATCGCGTGGCAGCCGTACGCCTCGGCGAGCTTGACGAAGTCGGGCACGCGGATCGATCCGGCGCCCGTGTTCAGGTCGGTGTTCGAGTAGCGGCCGTCGTAGAACAGCGTCTGCCACTGGCGCACCATGCCGAGCGAGGAGTTGTTGATGATGGCGACCTTGATAGGGATCTTGTTGATCGCGCAGGTGGCCAGCTCCTGATTCGTCATCTGGAAGCAGCCGTCGCCGTCGATCGCCCACACCACGCGATCCGGCTGGGCGACCTTCGCGCCCATGGCCGCCGGCACGGCGTAGCCCATCGTGCCGGCGCCGCCGGAGTTGAGCCACGCGTTGGGTCGCTCGTACTTGATGAACTGCGCCGCCCACATCTGGTGCTGGCCCACGCCGGCCGCGTACACGCCCTCGGGGCCGGTGAGCTCGCCGATCCGCTGGATCACGTGCTGCGGCGCGAGCAGGCCGTCGCTCGTGGGCGTGTAGCCGAGCGGGTACTGGTCCTGCAGCCCGTGCAGGTAGGCCCACCACTCCTCGGTGTCGGCGCGCTCGGTGCCGCGCAGGGCGGCGTCGAGGTCGACGAGCACGTCCTTGAGGTCGCCCACGATGGGCACGTCGACGGCCTTGATCTTGCCGATCTCGGCGGGATCGATGTCGACGTGCACGATCTTGGCGTGCGGCGCGAACAGGCTCGCCTTGCCCGTGACGCGGTCGTCGAAGCGCGCGCCGAGGGCGACGACGAGGTCGGCCTCCTGCAGCGCGAGCACCGCGGGAACGGATCCGTGCATGCCGGGCATGCCGAGGTGCTGCGGGTGCGAGTCGGGGAACGCGCCGCGCGCCATGAGCGTGGTCACCACGGGCGCGCCGCTCGTCTCGGCGAGGGTGCGCAGCTCGGCCGAGGCCCGGGCGCGGATGACGCCGCCGCCCACGTACAGCACGGGCTTGCGCGCCTCGGCGATGAGCGACGCGGCGGCCTGGATCTGCTTGCCGTGCGCCTTCGTGACGGGCCGGTAGCCGGGCAGGTCGTACTTGGGCGGCCACGAGAACGTCATCTCGTTCTGCTGCGCGTCCTTCGTGATGTCGACGAGGACGGGACCGGGGCGCCCGGTCGTCGCGATCTCGTACGCCGCCGCGAGCGCGCCCGGGATGTCCTCCGCCGTGCGCACGAGGAAGGAGTGCTTCGTGATCGGCATCGTGATGCCCACGATGTCGGCCTCCTGGAACGCGTCGGTGCCCATCAGCGTCGAGAACACCTGGCCGGTGATCGCGAGCATCGGCACCGAGTCCATGTAGGCGTCGGCGATGGCGGTGACGAGGTTGGTCGCGCCGGGGCCCGAGGTCGCGATCGCGACGCCGAGCTTGCCGCTCGACGAGGCGTAGCCCTCGGCGGCGTGGCCGGCGCCCTGCTCGTGGCGCACGAGGATGTGGCGCAGCTTCTCGGCCGACATGAGCGGGTCGTAGACGGGCAGGATCGCGCCGCCCGGCAGACCGAACACGTCGGTCACACCGAGCATCTCGAGCGAGCGGACGACCGCCTCGGCGCCCGTGAGCACGGACGCGTTCGCGGTGCGGGCGGGCGGCCGGGGCACGGCCGGAGCGGTGTCGGATGACATGTGCATGCTTCCTGGATCTGATTGCGTGGGCTGCTCGCAGAGGCGCGTCAGCCCGTGACGGCGCCCTCCGCCGCGGAGCGGACGAGCTTCGAGTACTTCGCCAGAACGCCGCGGGTGTAGCGCGGGGGCAGGGGCTCCCAGCCGGAACGGCGGGATTCGAGCTCCGCGTCATCGACGAGTAGGTCGAGAGTGCGGGCCGCGATATCGACCCTGATCAGATCACCATCGCGCACGAAGGCGATGGGACCAGCGTCCACCGCCTCGGGTGCAATATGGCCGATGCACAGGCCGGTTGTGCCGCCGGAGAATCGACCGTCCGTCAAGAGTAGTACATCCTTGCCGAGCCCAGCGCCCTTGATGGCGGCGGTGATCGCGAGCATCTCGCGCATGCCGGGACCGCCCTTGGGGCCCTCGTAGCGGATGATCACGACGTCGCCCTTGTCGATCTCGCCGTTCGTGAGCGCGTCCATCGCCGCGCGCTCGCGCTCGAACACGCGGGCGGGGCCCTCGAACACCTCGGCGTCGAAGCCGGCGGTCTTCACGACGGCGCCCTCGGGGGCCAGCGAGCCGTTCAGGATCGTCAGGCCGCCGGTGGCGTGGATCGGGTTGTCGAGCGTGCGCACGACCTCGCCGTCGAGCGGGGCGACGTCGAGGGCCGCGAGGTTCTCGGCCACGGTCTTGCCGGTGACGGTGAGCGCGTCGCCGTGCAGCAGGCCGGCGTCGAGCAGCGCCTTCATGACGACGGGCATGCCGCCCACGCGGTCGAAGTCCTGCGCCACGAAGCGGCCGAACGGCTTGACGTCGGCCAGGTGGGGCGAGCGCTGGCCGATGCGGGTGAAGTCGTCGAGGGTGAGCTCGACGCCCGCCTCCTTCGCGATCGCGAGCAGGTGCAGCACCGCGTTGGTCGATCCGCCCAGCACCATCGCCACGGTGACGGCGTTCTCGAACGCCTTCTTCGTGAGGATATCCTTCGTCGTGATGCCCTTGCGCAGCATCTCGACGACGGCCTCGCCTGAGCGGTGCGCATACATGTCGCGGCGGCGGTCGGCGCTCAGCGGCGTGGACGAGCCGGGCAGGCTCATGCCGAGCGCCTCGGCGATGCACGCCATCGTGTTGGCCGTGTACATGCCGCCGCAGGCGCCCTCGCCCGGCGCGAAGCCGCACTCGATCCTCTTGAGGTCGGCCTCGCTCATCTGGCCCGCCTTGCAGGCGCCGACGGCCTCGAACGAGTCGATGATCGTGATGGTCTTCTCGGTGCCGTCCTCGAGCTTGACCCAGCCGGGGGCGATCGATCCGGCGTAGAGGAAGACGCTCGCGAGCTCGAGGCGGGCGGCGGCCATGAGCATGCCGGGCAGCGACTTGTCGCAGCCGGCCAGCAGCACGGTGCCGTCCAGGCGCTCGCCCATCACGACGGTCTCGACGCTGTCGGCGATGACCTCGCGGCTCACGAGCGAGAAGTGCATGCCCTCGTGGCCCATCGAGATGCCGTCCGAGACGCTGATCGTGCCGAACTGCAGCGGGTAGCCGCCGCCGGCGTGCACGCCCTCCTTCGAGGCCTGCGCGAGGCGGTCGAGGCTGAGGTTGCACGGCGTGATCTCGTTCCAGCTCGACGCGATGCCGATCTGCGGCTTCTCCCAGTCGTCGTCGCCCATGCCGACCGCGCGGAGCATGCCCCGGGAGGTCGTGGCCTCGATGCCGTCGGTGACGGCGCGGCTGCGGGGCTTGATGTCGATGGATGCGCTGGGGACTGCTTCGGCCATGATCCCGAGTCTAGAGCCGCCCGAACCGCGCCCCGCGCCCGGTGCGCGATCCGCTCGGGCGCGCCCGCGACGGGCTGTCAGGATGCCCGCAGATCCGCAAGTTCGGCGAGCAGGTCGGCGAATTCGCGGGCGTCCTGCACGCGCACGGAGGCCGACGTCTCCCCCGAGCCCACGCGCACCCCGAGGTCGGCGGGCTCGAGGCTCGCCAGGGCGTCCTCGTCGGTCACGTCGTCGCCCGCGAAGAGCACGGCGGTCGCCCTGGTCTGCTCGCGCAGCCGCGCGACGGCGGCGTCCTTGCCCTCGTGCCGCCACGTGTACTCCACGAGGTCGTGCCCGGCGCGGCGCCGCCAGCCCGGCGCCTCGCGCGCCACGAGCGCGTCGATCACGCCCTGCACGCCGTCGGCCATGTCGCGGGGCGTCAGGCGCGTGTGCACCGCGAAGCCCACCGACTTGTCCTCTATCCACGCGCCCTCGATGCCGTCGACGAGCTCCTTCGCCTCGGCCGCCAGGCGTGCCAGCAGCTCGCGCTCGTGTGTGTCGTCGGGCTCGTCGTCCGCGGGCACCTCCACGTCGGCGGGCCGCCAGTACTCCACGCCGTGCGATCCGGCCAGCCACACGCGCGAGGCGTCGTCGTGCTCGGCGATGATCCGCAGGTGCGGCAGGCTGCGGCCCGAGACGTACGCGACGATCGTGTCGGGCAGATCCGCCAGCCGCCGCACCGCCTCGGCGGCCTCGGGCAGCGCCCGCGACGTCATCGGGTCGTCCTGCAGCGGCGCGAGCGTGCCGTCGAAGTCGAGCGCGACGAGGAGTCGCTCGGTGTGGGCGATGCGCGGCAGCGCCGAGCGCCAGTCCGTCTGCGGTTGCGTCATTCGCGGGGCTTCTTCCTGAGGGTCGGCTTCACTTTCACTTCCGGCGGGATCGGGGCGCCGGTGGCCCGCGCGTGCCGGATGGCGTCGACCGCCTTGAGGAAGCTCTGCCCCCAGGCCTCGACGTCGTTCTCGAGCACGTTGCGGCGCAGCGCGCGCATGCGGCGCGACTGCTCGGCCGTCGGCATGTTGATGGCGCGCAGGATCGCCTCCTTCATGCCATCGATGTCGTGCGGGTTCACGAGCAGCGCGCTGCTGAGCTCATCGGCGGCGCCGGCGAACTCGCTCAGCAGCAGCACGCCCCGGTTGTCGGTGCGCACCGCCACGTACTCCTTGGCGACCAGGTTCATGCCGTCGCGTAGCGCCGTGATGAGCATGACGTCGGCGGCCAGGTACAGCGCGACCATCTCCTCGCGCGGGAAGCCCTGGTGCAGGTACCGGATGGCGGTGTGGTGCATCGTGTCGTAGTCGCCGTTGATGCGGCCGACCGTCAGCTCGATCTCGTCGCGCAGATCCTGATACGCCTCGACGCCGGGGCGGCTGGGGCTCGCGATCTGCACGAGCGTGACCTCGCCGACCGTGACCTTGCCGTCGTCCAGCAGCTCGCCGAACGCCTTGAGGCGGTGCCGGATGCCCTTGGTGTAGTCGAGCCGGTCGACGCCGAGCAGGATCTTGTCGGGGTTGCCCAGCTGCTCGCGGATCTCGGCCGCGCGCGCCCGCACCTCGGGGCGCTGCGACAGCTCGATGAAGGCCTGCGCGTCGATCGAGATGGGGAACGGCGCGGCGATCACGTTGCGCGAGCCGCCCTCGGGCGTCGGCACGGTGATCTCGCTCGCCCGCGTCGGGTAGCGGAAGATCCGCCGCACCGAGCGCTGGAAGTTGCCCGCATCGGCCACGCGCTGGAAGCCCAGCACGTCGGCGCCCAGCAGGCCCTCGAGCACCTGCCGACGCCACGGCAGCTGCGAGTACAGGCCGTATGCCGGGAAGGGAATGTGGTGGAAGTACCCGATCGTCAGATCGGGGCGCAGTTCGCGGAGCATCTGCGGCACGAGCTGCAGCTGGTAGTCCTGCACCCACACGAAGCCCTCGTGCTCGGCCACCTCCGCGGCGGCCTCGGCGAAGCGGCGGTTCACCCGCACGTACGCGTCCCACCACGAGCGGCGGTACACCGGCGCGGCGATGACGTCGTGGTAGAGCGGCCAGATCGTGCCGTTCGAGAAGCCCTCGTAGTAGTCCTTCAGCTCCTGGGCCGACAGGCGCACGGGAACGAGCACGGTGCCCTCGAACTCGAAGGGCTCCATCTCGAGGTCGGCCCTGCCGCCCCAGCCCACCCACGCGCCGTCGGTCTTGGCCATCACCTGCTCGAGAGCCGTGACGAGGCCTCCGGGCGATCGCCGCCAGGTCTCGGTTCCGTCGGGCTCCGTGACCCGGTCCACCGGCAGGCGATTGGCGACCACCACGAGATCGGCCTTCTGCATGACTCTGTCTCCTCGTACCGGGATTCGTCCTTCGCACCGGGTCGGCATTCGCCCCGGGACGGTCGTTGTGCCGGTATCGCCAGGCTAACAGCGGGGGCGTGTCGGGCATGTTGCGCGCTAGCGTGGTTGACATGGGGATGCGGAAGTATGTAGCAGGGACCGGGATCGTCGGCGCGGTGCTCAGCGGTGTCTCGCTGCTCCGCGGTGCCGGCGAGCAGCCGTTCACGTGGCGCGTGGCGCTGCAGTGGGTGAGCTGGGGCATCACGTTCGCGCTGGCCGTGGGCACGATCCTCGACATCCGCAAGGCGTCGCGCGGGCGCATGGTGCCGGACGACTCGCCCATCCACGGCAAGGAGTCGCGGTACTACCGGGCGGGCGCCGCGAAGTAGCTCGCGCGTCCGGCGCCGCGGCCTGTGGAGAGTCCCTGCGAGGATCGCGCGCGCTCGCTACCGTGTGTGGCATGTCGCGCCGGTCACTCGCCCTGGCTCTGCTCGCAGGCCTCGCCCTTGCACTGGCCGGGTGCGCCGCCGCGCCCGAGCCTGAGCCGACGCCGACCGGGTTCGCGAGCGAGGAGGAGGCCTTCGCCGCGGCCGAGGAGACGTATCGGGCGTATGTGGAGGCGGAGAACGCCGTCGATCTGAGCGATCCCGGGACCTTCGAGCCGGTCTATGCGCTCACGACGGGCGATTCGCTCGCCTCGGTCAAGGAGGAACTCACGACGCTTCACGCCGAGGAGATGCGCCGGGAAGGCGAGACATCACTGGCATCGATCAGCCCCCACGACGCGGATCTTGAGTCTGGCCTCGTGCGCATGGACGTGTGTTTGGACGTGTCGTCGATCGACGTGTTCGATGCCGAGGGGCGATCCGTTGTCAGTCCTGATCGTCCCGACGTGCAGCGACTCCGCGTGAGCTTCCACCTGCCGCCGGCCACGACGTCGGTACTCATCGCATCGACGGACGGCAGAGCGGATGGCCCCGAATGCCAGTAGCCAGTCGTCCCCTGCGATCGCGATCGGGATTGCTAGCCGCACTCGTTGCTCTCGCGGTCGTTCTCCTCGCGCCCGCGTCGCCTGCTGCGGCCGAGAGCGGATGCAGCCAAGTGTCTTGGTTCCACGCGTGCAACCCAGTCAACGATGGTGCCAGCGTGGACATCGGAGGGTCAGGCACTCGGCCCGGCGGCGGCGGTGGTTCGTCGGAGTCCGGCGGTGGGACGCAGCCGATCGCCGGCGACGGAGACGGGGTCGGTGAGGCGGCGCCGCCGCAACGCGACCCGCGGTGGGGACGATGCCGAGACGACCAGACCTCCCCACGCGCCGACGGACTCTGCTGGCAGGACTACGCCCCCGAACCACCCGCCGAGCAGACCGAAGACGCGCCGATCATCCCCGCCGTGCAGGCCACCGACGTCGCCCGATTCGCCCCCGTCACCCCCGCCATCGGCACCGAACCCGACGGCGTCGCCGTCGTCGGCATGCCCATGAACGTCCTCGTCACCGCCACCACCCACACCGCCACCGGCACCCTGTTCGACCTGCCCGTGTCCGTGCAGTTCACCCCCGTCCAGGCACGCATCGACTACGGCGACGGCACCACCAAGACCGTCCCCCTCGGCGGCGGCACCTGGGAACAACTCGGCCAGCCCGACTTCACCCCCACCGACACCAGCCACGCCTACAGCGCCCGCGGGCACTACCCCGTCACCGCCACCGTCCTGTCCGAAGCCGTCGTCGACTTCGGACCCTGGGGCACCCGACCCGTCGAAGGCCTCGTCGCCTCGCCGCCCGCATCCCGCACCATCCAGGCCGTCACCGCCCACACCGGCCTCGTGAAGTACACCTGCCACGAGAACCCCACCGGCCCCGGCTGCTGACCCGAGGCGGAGTTGCGGTGGTCGCTTCATCTCCGCGGCCTCCGGCCGCTCCGTTCAGCAACCGATCCGGTGCGACCTGGCGGATCCCGCGAGCTTGCGGTGGTCGTTTCATCTCCGCGGCCTCCGGCCGCTCCGTTCAGCAACCGATCGGGGGTCAGTCCTCGCCCTCGTCGTCCTCTTCGTCCGAGGCGGGCTCCTCCGTCGATCCCGCGTGCCACGTGTCCCACTCGCGCATGAGGTGCTCGATCGCCGCGTGGAAGCGGGCGGTCGGCGCGCCGGGCGAGGTGTCGCCGAAGTAGTGGCGCACCCAGTGCTGCAGGCGCTCGGTCGCCTCCGCGTCGCCGCGCACGCGCTCGACCTGTGCGATCACATCCGCCGCGTCGGCGGCGTCGAGCCACTCGCAGGCGCCGAGGTACCCGCCCTCGTCCACCTGCGCGCGCTCGTCCGCCGGCCGCGTCACGAGGAGCGGCTTGCCCGCGGCGAGACGGTCGTAGACCATCGCCGAGATGTCGACGATCGCCACGTCCGCCGCCGCCAGCTGCCAGCCCAGCTCCGGCCGGTCGTCGTACACGTGGTGCGCCGACGGATCGGCCTGGTTCGCGGCGCGGATGGCCCGGATGATCCGCCGGTTCGCCTCGCCGAACGCCGCGTCCACCACCCCGCTGCGCGGATGCGGGCGGTAGATGAGGCGGTAGCGCGGATCGGCCAGCAGCGCCGCGGCGAGCGCCTCGCCGTGCGAGAGGACCGACCCGTAGTGGGCGGCGGGGCGGTCGCCTTCCCACGTGGGCGCGTACAGCACCACGGTGCGGTCATCGGGCTCGTACGGCACGACGCCCGAGTAGTGGTCGGCCTGGGGCCGGCCGATCTCGATCGTGCGCCGCTCCACGTCGTAGTCCCACAGCGTGCGCGAGAGGCGATCGCGCGCGGCCTGGCCCGCCACCAGCGCGTAGTCGTACGCCTTGTACTGGTTGGTGGTCATGTACATCTTGTCGGACTCGCCGTGGTTGATGAACACGTGCCATCGGCGCCCGTAGCGGAACATCTGGAAGTTGCGCGTGTTCTGGTTCACGTACAGCACGACGCGGATGTCCTGCCGGCGCAGCAGCCGCTCGATGCCGCGCACCTCCGGGGTGTAGGCCACCGGCAGCGCGCCGTCGGCGATGAGCGCGCGCGCCCCCGCCGCGTTGCGCGCGATGACGAGCACCGGCCACGTCTTCGCCAGCTCCTGCAGCGGCTTGTACCACTGGCGCATCTGGTACATGTTCACGTCGCTGTCGGCGAAGTACACGGCGACCCGGTACCGATCGCGCTCGAGCGGGCCGCGCTCGCTCAGCGCGGATCGGACCGCCCGGTACGCGCTGCGACCTCGCAGCGCCTTGCGCACCAGCGCGACGGCCCTCTTCGCATCGTTCACGACTCCCACGCGCTCCACGCTATCCGGGCGGACTGGATTCGCCCTGGGACGGGTGCCGCCCGGGCGCGCCTCAGCATCATCACGGGAGCGGCATGCCGGCCCGTGCGATGATCGAGCCATGCACAGCGTCCCGGAGACCGGCCGCGCCCGCGTCCCCCGGCGCAGCGCCCCGGTGCCCCCGCCCGGCAGCGGCGTCTCGTTCGTGATGCCCGTGCTCAACGAGCGCGCGTACCTGCGGCGCGCCGTCGAGACCGTGCTCGAGCAGGAGGTCGACGGCCCCGTCGAGCTGGTGCTGGCGCTCGGCCCGTCGTCGGACGGCACGAACGACCTCGCGCGCCAGCTGGCCGAGGAGGACGAGCGGATCGTGCTCGTCGATAACCCCGCCGCCGACATCCCCGTTGGCCTGAATCGCGCCATCGGCGCCAGCCGGCACCCGACGATCGTGCGCGTCGACGCGCACTCCGAGCTCGCTCCCGGATACACAGCCCGCGCGCTCGAGACGCTGCGCCGCACCGGCGCGGCCAACGTGGGCGGGGTCATGCACGCCGAGGGGCGCACGCCCTTCCAGCGCGCGGTGGCGCGGGCCTACAACTCCCCCATCGGCCTGGGCGGCGGCGCGTACCACGGCGGCCGGCGCGAGGGCGAGGCCGAGTCGGCCTACCTGGGCGTCATGCGCCGCGCCGTGATCGAGGAGGTCGGCGGCTTCGACGAGACGATCCGCCGCGGCGAGGACTGGGAGCTGAACCTGCGGATCCGCTCCGCCGGCTACCGGGTGTGGTTCGATCCCGAGCTCTCGGTGACGTACTGGCCGCGCGACAGCTGGGTGCGCCTCGCCCGGCAGTTCCACGCCACGGGCACGTGGCGCGGCGAGCTCGTGCGCCGCTACGGGCTGCGCAACTCCCTGCGGTTCTTCGCACCTCCCGTGCTCGTGCTCGCGGTGCTCGCCGCGATCGTGCTCGGTGCGCTGCAGCTCACGCGCGCGCTCTCGGGGCTGTGGGCGGTGATCGCATCGGTGCTGTACCTGCCGGTGCTGGCCTACATCGGCCTCGTCGCCGTGGTGGCGGCCGGCAGGGGCGGAGGCACGGGCTGGCGCGACAAGCTGTGGACCCTCGCCGTGCTGCCCACGATGCACCTCGCGTGGGGCGTGGGCTTCCTGCGCGGCGTGCTGCGCGGCGCCCACGACACGGTCGACACCTCGCGCCTCTCCGGGCGCAACACCCCGCTGCCGTAGGCCGGCCGGCCTCTCGCTTCGCTCGCTCGGCCCGTCTCCGCCCCGGTCGACGAGCGGGAGGCGTCAGGCGCGGTCGAGGAAGCCCTGGTCGAACAGGCGGGAGACGACGCGCTCGGACGCGCGGCCGTCGTCGCGCGCGTTGAACTGGCGCCGCCACGCGTCGTACCGCCCGGCGTAGGCCGCCGGGTCGTCTCCGAGCGCCCCGAGGAGCTCGTCGTACGTGCGCACGAGCGGGCCGGGCGCCCGCGCCGCGAGGTCGAAGTAGAAGCCGCGCAGCCGGCCCCGGTAGTGCTCGAGGTCGGGCACGAGGAAGTACATCGGCTTGCCGGTGACGGAGTAGTCGAACATCACCGAGGAGTAGTCGGTCACGAGCGCGTCGGCCACGAGCAGCAGGCTGGCTGTGTCGGGGTAGCCCGTGACGTCGACGACGCGGGGGCCCGTGACGTCCTGGCCGGGCCGCAGCGTGCGGGAGTGCCCGCGCACGAGCACGACGGATCCCGTGTCGGCCGCGAGTCGGGCGGGATCGATGAAGTCGACCATCTCGAGCCGGTCGTCCCGCCACGTGGGCGCGTACAGCAGCACCCGCTCGTCCGGCCCGATCCCGAGCGACGCGCGCGCTTCGTCGCCCCCACCGGTCACGAGCACGTCGTTGCGCGGATAGCCCTCGACCCACACCGGGCGACCGAGGAAGGCGTATGCCTTGCGCAGGATGCGCTCGGCGTACGTGTTCTGCGCGAGCAGCACGTCCCACCGTCGCGACTCCTTGATCACCGCGCCCCAGCGCCGCGGCTGGAAGCCGGGCCGGTGCAGCGCGAGCCGCTTGAGCGGCGTGCCGTGCCACGTCTGCAGCACGCGCTGCCCCGCGCGGCGCGCGTAGCGCCGGCGCAGCCAGTCGTTGACGACGAGCAGCCGCGCCGCGCCCCGCGCGCGCCACCACTCCGGCGTGCCCTCCACGACGGCGGTCGCACCCTCCGGAACCCGCACCGAGCGGTCGACCACGCTCCAGTACCGGGTCACTCCGGGCGCCACGCGCGAGAGCTCACGGTCGATCGCGAGCGGGTTGCAGCCCGCCGCGCTGCCGTAGAAGCTCTCGAAGAACACGGCGTTCTCGAGCGGCGTCTCGTGCGTGGCGTACCGCAGCTCGAGCGCGCGCTGACCCTCGGGCGAGTCGTACGCCGGGTCGATCGGCGCGCCGATCTCCACCTCGCTCTCGACCGCCGAGGCGCGCAGCCCCGGCAGCATCGTGAGCGGCAGGCTCAGGGCCACGCGCTGCCCGGCGATCTCGACCCGGTAGGTGCCCGACGGCAGCGGCAGCGCCGGTCCGCCCCAGCGCGAGACCGTGAGGGCGAAGCGCGCCTTCCACGTCTTGCCGCGCCCCGTGAGGCGCCCGGTCACCGCGGCGCGGGGGCCGGTGAGGGTCGCACTCTCCGGCCGAGGCCCCTCGCCCTCGATGAGAAGCTCGGGTCCGTCGGGGATGAACCGGGCCGTCGTCATTCGCTGCCTTCCGTCGGCGGTCCGCTCCGCCCATCCAGTCGCGCCCGCACGATGTCGTACAGGCGGCGCGTGTTCCGTCCGTCACGATACGCGTGCACGCGGGCGCTCAGCGCCTCGGACCGCGCCACGCGCTCCGCCCGCGCGCGCGGATCGGCGAGCACCGCGTCCAGCTGCGCGAGCAGCTGCGGCCACGTGCGGGACGGATCGGGCCCTGCCACGTCGGCGTAGGTGCCGTAGAAGCCGCGCCGCGCGGCGTAGTCGTCCTCGTCCGGCGCGAGGAACAGCACCGGCAGCGGCACGAGCCCCGCGTCGTACGCGAGCGACGAGTAGTCGGTCACGAGCACGTCCACGCCGGGCAGCGCCGCCGTGATGTCGCCCAGCACATCGGATCCGAGCGCGCGCACCCGATCCGTCGCGAACGGCGGCACGTACTCGCCCGCCCCCAGCCGGTGCGAGCGCACGAGCAGCACGGCGTCGTGGCGCTCGAGGGCGTCTCGGATCCGCTCCCAGTCGGCCGCCGTCGGCACGGCCGGATCCGGCGCCCCGTCGCGCCACGTGGGCGCGTACAGGACGACGGGCGTGGTGTCCTCGAGAGGCCCCGCGGCCGCGCGCAGCGCCGCGCGGGCTCGGTCGCGCCGCTCGGCGGCGGTGCCGGCCGAGAGCGGGTCGACCCGCGGCTCCCCCGTCACGACGACGCGGTCGCCGGGCAGGCCGAAGGCCGACTCCAGGCGGCCGCGCACGAGGTGCGAGGCGGCCGGCAGCACGTCGATCCGCCGCTGCGACGCGCGGTACAGCAGGCCGAGCAGGCGGCTGATCGCGCCCGCGGCGACGGGGATCGGGCTGCGCAGCGTCTCGGGCGAGTCGAGGCCGATGCGCTTGAGCGGGATGCCGTGCCACAGCTGCACGACGAACGCGCCGGAGACGGCGTACGGGTTCACATCTCCCAGCCCGTATGCCACGACGAGCACCCGCGCGCGGGCCGTCGCCCAGAACCCGCGCAGCGAGTCGCGCCGCAGCGTGGGGATGCCGGCCTCGGCGGCGGCGCGCTCCTCCGCGTCCGAGCGGACGAGCCACACGGCGTCCACGCCCTCGGCCGCCGCCACGCGCCACAGCGCGAGCGGCCCGTCGCCGATGCCGGCGCCACAGCCGAAGACCCAGCGCCGGCCGCGCGGCACGACGAGGGTGACGAGGCGTCCCAGCAGGTACAGGGGCGCACGCAGCAGCTTCGCCGCGTTGCCCGCACCGAACGAAAACGAAGACGCCACTTCGCGAGACTATCTCGCGAAGCGGCGTCTTCCTCGAAGGGCGCCCTACTCGAGCGTGCCCAGCGTGACGTCGACCGTGTGCGCCTCGCCGTCGCGCACATAGGTGAGCGTGGCGTCGCTGCCGCCCGCGGCCGCGCGCACCTGGGCGGTGAGGTCGGTGGAGCTCGTGATGGGCACGCCGTTGAACTCGGTGACGATGTCGCCCTCGCGCAGCCCCGCCTCGGCCGCCGCGCCGCCGCGCACCAGCTCGGCGATCAGGGCGCCCTCGATCTCGGCGTCCTCGTAGGCCGCCGCGCTCGTCACGCTCGCCCCGAGCAGGCCGTGGCTGGCTGTGCCGTTCTCGATGATCTCGCCCGTGACCCGCTCGACCACGTTGGACGGGATCGAGAAGCCGATGCCGACCGATCCGGACTCCTCCGTGGTGCTGCCCGACGCCGTCGCGATCGCCACGTTGATGCCGATCAGCTGCCCCTCGGAGTTCACGAGCGCACCTCCGGAGTTGCCCGGGTTGATGGCGGCGTCGGTCTGGATCACCGCGATCGAGATGGTCTCGTTCGCGTTGCCCTGGTTCTGCTGCCCCGGGATGTCGAAGAAGAACGGCGAGTCCTCCCCCGATCCCCCGTCCGAGTCCTGCGGCTCGTCCGGGCTGTCGGGCGCGGCCGCCGAGGCGATCTGGATGCTGCGGTTGAGCGCACTCACGATGCCCGTGGTCACGGTGTTCGGCAGCCCGAGCGGCGCGCCGATCGCGACCGTCGTGTCGCCCACGTTCAGCTTCGACGAGTCGGCGAACTCGATGGGCGTCATGCCCTCGGCGCCCTCGAGCTTGATGACGGCCAGGTCGTAGACGGGGTCGGTGCCGACGATCTCGGCGTCGTAGATGCGCCCGTCCGAGTCGGTGACGCGGATGGTGCCGTCGGCCGACGCGCCACCGAGGGTGACCACGTGCGTGTTCGTCACGACGTAGCCGTCCTCGCTGAGCACCACGCCGGTGCCGCTGCCGCCCGAGTCGCCGGTCGTCACCGAGATCGTCACGGTGCTCGGCAGCGCCTCGGTCGCGATGGCCGTGGCCTCGTTCACCGATCCGGGGTTGTTCACCGTGATGGACGACGGGCTGTCCGATCCGCCGGTGGCCGCGGGCGTCGCCCACAGCTGCGTCCCCACGTACGTGCCACCCAGTCCCGACGCCCCGCCGACGACGGCGGCCGCCAGCAGCGCGCCCACGAGCAGCCCCCCGCGGCGCTTCTTCTCGGCGGGCCGGTCCTCCGGCGCGCCCGCCCGCACGCCGTCCCCCGGCGCGTCCGCGCCCACGCGGTCCTCGGGCGCGATGAACGGCGGCAGCTCGGCGGTCGCGCCGGTCAGCGGCACCGTGGGGTGCTCGTCGGCCCGAGCGGAGGCCCACGACGGCGAGAACGTCGGCGGCGCCGCGTGCCGGGCGGCCGCGTCGGCGGCCGACATCATCGGCCGCGGCGGGACCACGTGCGACGCGCGCGCCTCGGGCGTGCCGTTCTCAGCCGATGCGCTGTCGTTGCCGGCGCCGGGTACCTGGTTGTCCATCGGGTGCTCCTTCTGACGAGTCCCCTCCAGGGTGATCCGCCAACCTTTGCGCTTGCTATGTCCCGCTTCTGACGTCTCCGTGAGGGGCCGAGGGCCGCCCCTCGCGGCCCCGACGGTAGCCTGGGACGATGCGATCCGTACCCGGCGCCTGGCGGCGCACCGCCGCCGGTGCAGGACTCCTCGGCGGCGACGGCTCGGTCGCCGCCACCATCTTCGCAGAGATGTCGGCCCTCGCGGCCCGCACGGGCGCGGTGAATCTGGGCCAGGGCTTCCCCGACGAGGACGGGCCCGCCGAGGTGCTCGAGGCCGCCAGGCGCGCGATCGCCGACGGCGCCAACCAGTACCCGCCGGGCCGCGGCGTGCCCGCGCTGCTCGAGGCCATCGCGGCGCACCAGCGCCGCTTCTACGGCATCGAACTCGACCCGGCCACCGAGGTCCTCGTGACGGCCGGCGCCACCGAGGCGCTCGCGGCGGCGCTGCTCGCGCTCGTCGACGGCCCCGAGGACGAGGTCGTCGTGTTCGAGCCGTACTACGACTCCTACGCGGCGTGCGTGGCGCTGTCCGGCGCCACGCTGCGCACCGTGCCGCTGCGCGCGCCCGGATTCCAGCCCGACCTCGACGAGCTGACCGCCGCCGTCACCGACCGCACGCGCGTGATCCTCGTGAACGATCCGCACAACCCCACGGGCGCGGTCTTCTCGGCCGAGACGCGCGCGCACATCGCGCGGCTCGCCGAGCGTCACGATGCGATCATCCTCACCGACGAGGTCTACGAGCACCTCGTGTTCGGCGAGCGGCACGTGCCGATCGCCACGCTGCCGGAGGCCCGCGAGCGCACGCTCACGATCTCGTCGGCGGGCAAGACGTTCCGCACCACCGGATGGAAGATCGGCTGGATCACGGGGCCGGCCGATCTGCTCACCGCCGTGCTCACCGTGAAGCAGTACCTGACGTACGTGAACGGCTCGGCGTTCCAGCCGGCGATCGCCGTGGGGCTGAGGATGCCGGACGCGTTCTTCCGCGGGCTCGCCGACGACATGCGCCGCAAGAAGGACGTGCTGGGCGCCGGGCTGCGCGCCGCCGGGTTCGAGGTGTTCGACCCGCAGGGCTCGTACTTCACGGTCGCCGACGCCGCGCCGCTGGGCGCGACCGACGCCGCCGAGTTCTGCCGCGCGCTGCCGCAGCGGGCCGGCGTGGCCGGCGTGCCGCTCACGGCGTTCGTCACGCCCGCGCGCCGGGCCGAGTGCGCCACGCTCGTGCGCTTCGCGGCCTGCAAGCGCATCGAGGTGCTCGAGGACGCCGCCGCGCGCCTGCAGGCGGCCTTCGCCTGAGCCGCTGAGCTTGCCGTGGTCGCTTCATCTCCGCGGCCTGCGGCCGCTCCGTTCAGCAACCGATCGGGTAGCGCTCATCGGTTGCTGAACGAAGTGAGCGTCAGCGAACGAAGATGAAGCGACCACCGCAAGCGTGCCCGCCGGGGGGTCAGCGCGGCTCGACGCGGTAGCGGCGCAGCTCGAGGGCCGGGTTGACCCGGCGGGTGCGGACGATCGCCTCGGGGTCCAGCCACGCCATCGCCAGCCCGGGCTCGGGCCCGAGGCCGGCGAGCGTCACGCCCTGCGGATCGAGCACGGCCGAGCGGCCGACGCCGATCGGGGCCGGATGGTCGGCCGCGACCACGAAGATCGTGTTCTCGATCGCGCGCGCCGCGAGCAGCGTCGTCCAGTGGTGCTCCTTGAGCGGGCCGCGCACCCACTCCGCCGGCACGAGCAGCACATCGGCGCCCGCGTCGACGATCGTGCGCGAGATCTCCGGGAAGCGCAGGTCGTAGCAGGTCATGAGCCCGAAGGTCAGGCCGTCGATCGCGAACGTCTGCGGCTCGTGCGGCGCGCCGGGCTCCACCCACTCCGACTCGCGCTGCCCGAACGCGTCGTACAGGTGCTGCTTGCGGTACAGCGCCACGACGCCGGAGCCGTCCACGGCCACGGCGGTGTTGCGCACCCGGCCGTCGCCGGCCTGCTCGATGAGCCCCGCCACGAGCGTCATGCCGAGCTCGCCCGCCAGCGCCGCCAGCCGCGCCGTGAAGGGCCCGTCGACCGGCTCGGCGTGGCGCGCGAGGGTCGGATCCATCGGGTTCACGAAGTAGCTCGAGTACTCGGGGAACAGCGCCACGCGCGCACCGCGCTCCCGCGCCTCGCGCGCGAGCCGCTCGATCTCGGCGAGGTTGGCCGCCTTGTCGGCGCCGGGCGCGAACTGGCCCGCCGCCACGCCCACCGATCCGCTCATGACTCCCCTCCCGTCCGGCGCGCCCGCAGCAGCAGCGGCGCGACGAACCACAGCACCACGACGAACGCGGCCAGCACCGATCCGGCGATCCAGGCGGCGGTGTCGCCGAGGACCACCTCGAACACGAATCCCACGACGCCCACGAGCAGCGCCGAGACGATGAGCAGGGCCGTCAGCAGCGCCGCGTGCCCGTAGGAGACCACGGTGCGCTTCATGCCGCCGCGGAAGGCGATGCGGTGCAGCGCCACCGGCGCGAGGGCGATGACGGCGCTCAGGCCCGCCAGCACGATGAGCACGAGGTAGAACACGCGCTGCCCGGGGTTCAGCTCGGCGAACGCCGGCTGGAACGCCAGAGCGAGCAGGAAGCCCGTGAGGATCTGCGTGCCGGTCTGCAGCACGCGCAGCTCCTGCAGCGCCTCGATCCAGTTGCGGTCATCGCGCTCCGCGGGCGTCTCGTTGCGGTGCGGCGCGCTCTGCTCGGCCGGGCTGGACATGCGCCCATCCTCGCACGCGAAGGCCCACGGCGGCCCCGCGCGGGCCGCCGCCAGGCAAAGCAGAAGGCCCGGATCCAAGCGGATCCGGGCCTTCTTTGTTGCGGGGGCAGGATTTGAACCTGCGGCCTCCGGGTTATGAGCCCGGCGAGCTACCGAACTGCTCCACCCCGCGGCACAAGAGACAAGCCTAGCACGGGTTTTCGGAGTGCGCCAATCGGGCCCGATCCCCCACCGGGTGAGACAGCAACTGCGCGCCGAGACGGTGGTCAGAAGCCACTGTCTCGGCGCGCAGATGCTGTTTCGCGGAGGGTCGGACGAGGGTTATTCCTCGGTGCCCTCCGGGGCCGCCTCGAGGTCGAACAGGCGCTGCAGGGCGTCCATGAGGCGCTCGTCGGCCTCGGCATACGCGACCATGTCGCCCTCCTCCAGCGCGGCGTTCTTCGCCTCCAGTGCCTCCGCGGCGTCCGCGAGGGCGGCCTCGCGGGCCTCCGCCTCGGTCGGGTCGGCCGTGCCGCCCTGATCGGGATCCGTCGCGCCCTCGGTCGGATCGACGGGATCGATGTCCTCGTCGCCCGTCTCGGATCCGGAGTCTCCCCCGAATATCGCGTCCAGCGCTTCGGCCAGGGTGTTCTCGAAGGCGATCTCGTCGCCGAACGCCACGAACACCTTCTGCAGGCGCGGGAACGACGTGCCGGTCTTCGACTGCACGTACACCGGCTCCACGTACAGGAAGCCGCCGCCGACCGGGAGGGTCAGCAGGTTCCCGAGCACGAGCTCCGAGTCGCCGATCTGCAGCTGGTTGCGCTCGTCGGCGCTGGCCGGGTCGGCGTTGAAGTTGTTCTGCATCTGGCCGGGTCCGGCCACGGTCGTGTCGCTCGAGACCTCGAGGAGCCGCAGCTCGCCGTAGCCCTCGCGCTTCGCGCCCGGCTCGGTGCCGGCGTCCGCATCCACGGAGAGATAGCCGAGCAGCACGTTGCGGCTGTTCTCGCCCGTCCCCGGCGGGATGAACGACGTGAACAGCGAGTACGACGGCTCGTCCTGATCCGGCATCCGCATCGTCAGGTAGTACGGCGGCTGCTTGACCGCGTCGTCCTGAGGATCGGCGGGCGTGGCCCAGATGTTGTCGCGGTTGTAGAAGCTGGCCGCGTCCTCCACGTGGTAGGTGCCGAGCATGGCGCGCTGCACCTTGAACAGGTCGGTCGGGTAGCGCACGTGGCTCATGAGCTCGCTGCTCATCGCGTCGAGCGGCTCCACCGTGGCGGGGTACACGTTCTGCCACGCCTGGAGGACCGGGTCCTCCTCCTCCCACGCGTAGAGGGTGACGGACCCGTCGTACGCGTCGACGGTCGCCTTGACCGAGTTGCGGATGTAGTTGATCTCGTCGATCAGCAGCTGCGGCTGGGGCACGTTCGAGTCGCTGATGGCGTCCGACAGGCTCACGGTCGACGAGTACGGGTACGAGGCGCTCGTCGTGTACGCGTCGACGATCCACACGACGCGGCCGTCGACGACGCTCGGGTACGGGTCGCTGTCGATCGTGAGGTACGGCGCCGCCTTCTGCACGCGGGTGGCCGGATCGCGGTCGTAGAGGATCTGCGACTCCTCGTTCACGTACTGCGAGAGGAAGATCTCCTCCGACTGGAACTTCAGCGCGTACACGATCTTGTTCAGCAGGTTGCCGACGCTCGGCCCGCCCTCGCCCTCGAACGTCGTGCGGGTCTGGTTCGACTCGTCCCCGCGCGCGTAGTCGAGCTCGCGCGGCTCGGCGCCCTCCGGCGCCCCCACGATCGAGTACTCGGGCGAGCTCTCGCCGAAGTAGATGCGCGGCTCGTAGTCCATCTCGGTGAACACGCCGGTCGAGGGGATGCCGTTCTCGAGGAAGACGGGACCGCCGTCGGCCGTGCGCTCGTTGCCCTTCATGGCCACGAGCCCGTAGCCGTGGGTGTAGACCGTGGCGATGTTCTCCCACGTCTGGCTCTCGAGCTGACCCTGGTTCAGCTCGCGGACGGCCACGACGGTGTCCTGGGACTCGCCGTCGATCTCGTAGCGGTCCACGTCGAGGTTGGGCTGGAAGGAGTAGTACGGGAACCGCTGCTCGAGCTGGCGGACCGTGGGGCTCACGACGCCCGGATCCATCAGACGCAGCGAGGCGGTCGTCTCGGCGTCGTCGCGCAGCTGACCGGCCTCGGTCGTCGTCTCGGCCCGGTACTCCGTGGTGCTGATGTCGTCGATTCCGTAGGCCTCGCGCGTCATGTCGACGTTGCGCTGGTAGTACTCGCGCTCCATCGACAGCTGGTTCGGCTGCACCTGGATGGTGTTGACGACCCACGGGTAGCCGATGCCCACGACGAGCGCCGTGACGAGCAGCAGCGCCGTGCCCGCCAGCGGCAGGCGCCAGCGGCCGATGATCGCGGTGACGATGAACAGGGCGGCCACGACGATCGCGGCGATGGAGAGGATCGTCAGACCGGGGATCTGCGCGTTCACGCCCGTGTAGCCGGGACCGGTGATGCGGTCGTTCGGCGCCACGAGGGTGTTGAAGCGGTCGAGGAACAGGCTCACGGCCTGGAGCAGGATGTAGACCGCGGCCGTGACCGCGATCTGGATGCGCGCCGGCTTCGAGATGCGCAGCTCGCCCTGGCCGATGCGGACGGAGCCGTACAGGTACGACACGATCGCCGTCATCACGAAGCTGAGCAGCACGGCGGCGGAGGCGAACGCCACCACGCCGGTGTAGAACGGCATGGCGAACATGTAGAAGCCCGTGTCGATGCCGAACTCGGGGTCGACCTCGCCCGTCGACACGCCGTTGAGCCACAGCGCCGCCGACTCCCACTGCGCCGAGGCGGCGAAGCCGGCGAAGAAGCCGAAGAACACGGGGATGCCCCACATCGCGAGGCGACGCAGCGGCTCGACGACCTCCTGGTAGCGGTCCAGCTGCGAGCTGAGGCGCGCGTACACGGGCCGCATCCGGTAGGCGAGGAAGATCGACGCCCAGATCGGCGCGGCCATGCCGACGAAGCCGATCACGAACATCAGCGCCCGCCCCGTCCACTGCGTCAGCAGCACGGAGTCGAATCCCAGCTGCTCGTACCAGAGGAAGTCGGCGTAGAGCGTCGCGAAGACGAAGAACGCTCCGACGAGCGCGGCGATCACGACGAGCGAGATCGTCACCACGCGTCGGAAGGGACTGGGAGCTGTGGCCGGCGTCGGCGCTGAGGTCGAGGTCACCCTGCCATCCTAGGCGGGCCGAAACGGCCGGGGGCACGAGCCGGGCACCCCGACGCGGATACGGGGGATTCCCCCAGGGCGGATCAGCCGGCGGTGCAGGACGGAAGCCCGTCCGCGTCGCCGTCCGCGATCGCCTCGACCGCGTCGACGGCCTCGTCGAGCGTCGCGATCGACACGACGGTCAGCCCGTCCGGCTCGTGCCCCACGACCTGGTCGCAGTTGTCGCGCGGGGCGAGGAACCACTCGGCGCCCGCGGCGCGCGCACCGTGCAGCTTCTGGCGGATGCCGCCGATCGGCCCGACCTCGCCCGCGCCGTCGATCGTCCCGGTGCCCGCGATGTCCTCGCCGCCCGTGGCCTCCCCCGGCGTCAGCACGTCGATGATCCCCAGCGCGAACATCGTGCCGGCGCTCGGGCCGCCCACGTTGTCGAGCTGGATGTGCACGTCGACGGGGAAGTCGTCGTAGTCGGTCGTCAGACTCACGCCGATCGCCCATGCCTCCGCGCCGTCGATGACCGCCCGGGTCGGCGTGATCTCGGCCGCGCCCGGCTCGCCGTCGCGCAGGTAGCCGATCTCGATCGGCTCGCCCTCGCTCGCCTGGATCAGCTCGCGCAGCCGGGTGACGTCGGTCACGTCCTCGCCGTCGGCGGTCGTGATCACGTCGCCCTCGCGCAGCGCGCCGCGCGCGGGCGATTCGTCGGTGAGCGAGACGACCTGGATGCGGGAGCCGATGTCGTAGCCGAGCTGGCGCAGCGCGGCCGCCGTGGCGTCGGCCTGGGAGTCGACCATGAGCATGGC
The DNA here is from genome assembly GCF_053588335.1 of Microbacterium sp. NPDC003461. NCBI lineage: Bacteria > Bacillati > Actinomycetota > Actinomycetes > Micrococcales > Microbacteriaceae > Microbacterium > Microbacterium sp. NPDC003461. Next base: position 62,387 of record NZ_JBSFPT010000003.1, read on the forward strand.
GTTCTGCTCGGTGCGCTGCTCGCTCGTCGTGCCCCGCGGGAAGACCGAGTCGAGCGGCACGACGGCCTTCGACGGGTCGAGCCAGGCCGCGGCGAGCTGGATCCAGCGGGGCGTCCACTCGCGGTTGCCGACGACCTGCACGGTGGTGAGGTCGAGGCTGCCGCCGGTCTCGTAGGTCTCGGCGCCGTCCACCTCGATGAGCGGCACGTCCTCGCCCTCGGCATTCTGCGCCGTGCCGATCGTGTTGTAGACCGGCCCCGGCTGCTGGATCACGTACGCCGACGGCATCAGGGTCAGCGCGAAGAGCACGACGAGCGCGATCGCGAGCGACACGGCTCCGATCGCGGTGCGTCGCGGCATCCGCCTGAGTGCCGACAGCGGGGTGGGTCGGGGCTGCTCCCCCGGCTCGTCGAACAGGCTCACGCGCGTGCCATCTCCCTGTGGTTCGTGGCCGTTCGCGCCGGGCGTAAGGCGGATGATCCGCCCGACGTGCCGGGCGACGACGGCGCGACTAGCGTAGAACGCATACCTTCTGGCCGGCTGATACGGCGCACACGAGAGGCGGCTGACGTGTCCCAGGACGATCCCCGACCGGATGACGACCTGCCCGAGTTCCTGCGGCGGATGTTCGAGGGAATGCCCGGCGGCCTTCCCGGCGGCTCCCTCGATCCCGAGCAGCTGCGGCGGCTCTCGGAGGCGATGGGCGACGGCGCGGGCGGCATGCCGTTCGACCCCGCCATGCTGCAGCAGATGATGCAGCAGATGCAGCGCGCGTTCGCCTCGGCGGGCGACGGCATCTCGTGGGACGCGACGAGGCGCAGCGCGCTGCACATCGCGAACCAGGACGGCAGGGGCGTGACCGACGGGCAGCGCACCGACCTGGACCAGGCCTTCGCGCTCGCGAACCTGTGGCTCGGCGAGGCGACGGCGATCTCGGAGCTCACGGAGACCCCGCACGCCATCACCCGCGGCGACTGGGTGGAGCTCACGCTGCCCGTGTGGCAGGAGCTCGCCGAGCCCGTGGCCACGAGCATCGCCGACGCACTCATCGAGGCGCTGCGCACGCAGTCGCCCGAGGAGCTGCGGCCCCTGCTCGAGGGTGCGGGACGGCTCATCCGCGGCATCGGCGGCCAGCTCTTCGCCGCGCAGTTCGGCCAGGTCATCGGCCGCCTCTCGCTCGAGGTGATCTCGGGCGGCGACGTGGGCGTGCCCGTCATGCCGGCCGGCAGCGCCGTGATCCTGCCGCAGAACTTCGCCGACCTGGGCCGCGGGCTCGAGATCCCCGACGACCAGCTCGCGATCTACGTCGCGGCGCGCGAGCTCGCGCACGCCCGCCTGTTCCGCCACGCCAAGTGGCTGCGCCTGCAGGTGATCGCGCAGGTGACCGAGTACGCCCGCGGCGTGGACATCGACGTGGAGCGGCTCGAGGAGCTCGCCTCGCGCTTCGACCCGCAGGACCCCGGCGAGCTGCGCGACGCGCTGCAGAGCGGCGCGCTGCTGCCCCAGCAGTCCGAGGCGCAGCGGCTCGCGCTCACGCGGCTCGAGAACCTGCTCGCCCTCATCGAGGGCTGGGTGGACGTCGTCACGGCCGACGCGACGAGCCGCATGCCCGATCTGGAGCGGATCGCGGAGACGATCCGCCGGCGCCGCGCGGCCGGCGGTCCGGCCGAGGACGCGCTCGCCGCGCTCGTCGGCCTGCAGCTGCGCCCGCGCCGCCTGCGCGAGGCCGCCGCCATGTGGCGCGCCGTCACCGAGGCGGTCGGCGTCTCGGCGCGCGACGCGCTGTGGGACTACCCCGACCTCATGCCGCAGGCGGAGGACATCGACGACCCGTCGGGGCTCATCGCGCGGCTCGAGGCGAAGGCGCGCGGCGACGAGCCGGAGCCCGACGAGATGGACGCCGCGCTCGCGCAGCTGCTGGCCGACGCCGAGCGCGGCGAACCGGGATCGGCGGAGCCGCGGGCAGAGGGCTCGGGCGACCGGGGCTCGGGTGACGACGGCTCGCGTAACGAGGGCTCGGGCGACGGCGGCTCGGGTGACGGGGGCTCGGGTGACGACGGCTCGGGTGACGGTGGCGACCGCGGCCAGGGGCCCGACGGCGAGGGGCCCGAGGCGCCGCGCGCGGTCTGAGGTGCGAACCGCGGGCCGGCGCGGACGCGCGCGGCGCGCGGCTCGCTCCCAGGCGCACGGATCGGGGCCGTCCGCGATCCGCTCTGTGGATAACGCCCCGCGGGCCCCGTGACGGCGACAGAATCGCGGCATGACCCCGCTGCGACTCGATCCGGCTCACGTGCCCCTCTGGCGCGACGCGTCGACGCTGCAGCTCGGCCGCGAGGGCACCGTGGTGCTGCGCGACCCGGCCCCGTGGCAGGAGCGCATCGTGGCCGAGCTCGAGCGCGGCACCGAGCGCGCCCACCTCGAGCGCCTGGCCGCGGCCCTGCGCGTGCCGCGGGAGGCGCTCGACGCCCTGCTCGACCGCCTCTCGCCCGTGCTGCGCCGCTCGGGCGACCCGCGGCGCGTGGCCGTGATCGCGGCCGACCGCTTCCCGGAGCGCGCCGTGGGCGACGTGCTCGACGGCCTCGAGGGCAGCGGCTGGGAGCCGTCGTGGGTGGCTCCGGGCGAGCCGCCCGTCGCGGTGCGGGACGGCCGGATCGAGCCGATCCCGGTCGTCCTGCTGGCCGCGCACGCGGCCGCGCCGCACCAGTGGGCGCCGCTGCAGCGCGCCGACGCGCCGCACCTGCCGCTCGTCTTCGCGGGCGGCAGGGCCGACGTCGGCCCCCTCGTCGTGCCGGGCCGCACCGCCTGCCTCGGCTGCCTCGCCGCGCACGAGCGCGACCGCGACCCCGCGTGGCCGACGCTCGTCACCCAGCTCGTCGCCCGCCGCCCGCCCGACGTCGCGCTGCCGCTGGCGATCGAGGCGGCCGCGCTCGCCGCACGTCTGCTCGACGAGCCCGTGTCGGATGCGGCCGAGGACGGCCGGTCCCGCTCCGTCAGGATCGACGCGGGGCTGCGGCGGCTGTGGCGCTCGCATCGACCGCACGCAGGATGCCTGTGCCGCCTTCTGCCCAGCGAGGCCCCGCGATCTCGGTCAGGAAGCGCGACGGCTGGCGCGCCACCCGTCCCGAACCCCGCGACCACGACAGCGACAGCGTTCGCGCGGCCCGCGTGATGCCGACGTACGCCAGGCGCCGCTCCTCGTCGATCTGCTCGATCCCGGTCGCGTACGAGATCGGCAGCAGCCCCTCCGAGAGACCCGCGAGGTGCACGTGCGGCCACTCCAGGCCCTTGGCGGCGTGGATCGTCGCGAGCGTGACGGTGCGCAGCGACGGCTCGTGGTGGTCCTTGGCCCGCGCGAGCAGCCCGTCGGCGAAGGTGCGCAGCGTCGTGCCGGGGCGTGCCTCCTCGGCCAGGCGCACGACCGCCTGGCGGGCCTCCCAGGCGTTGCGGAGGGCGCCGCCGGCCGCCGGCGGCTCGTCGGAGTGCCCCAGGCTGCGCAGCACATCGCGCACGGTGTCGACGAAGTCGTCGTGCTGCTGCGGGGCGACCGCGGCGCCGCGCAGCGCGAGCACCGCCTGACGCACCTCGGGCAGGTCGAAGAACCGGGTGCCGCCGAGCACCGTCGTGGCGATGCCGCGGGCCGCGAGCGCCTGCTGCAGCACGCCGGACTGGGCGTGCGAGCGGTACAGCACGGCGATCTCGTCGGGCCGCGCCCGCTGCAGCTGCCGCTCGATGGCGGCCGCGACGCCCGCCGCCTCCGCCGTCTCGTCCGCGTAGGCCGTCACCGTCGGCGTGGGCGAGAGCGACTCGTCGCGCGCGGGCACGAGCGTGAGGGCCCCCGGCCGGCCGCGCATGAGCGCGTTGGCCGCGTCGATGACCGAGCGGTCCGAGCGGTAGTTCCGCTCCAGTCGCACGACGGTGGCCCCCGGGTGGCGCCGCTCGAAGTCGAGGAGGAAGCGGGCATCGGCACCGGCGAAGGAGTAGATCGTCTGGCTCGCGTCGCCCACGACGCACAGGTCGCGGCGCTCGCCCAGCCACAGCTCGAGCAGCCGGTTCTGCAGCGGCGAGACGTCCTGGTACTCGTCGACCGTGAAGTGCCGGTACTGCTCGCGCACCGCTGCGGCCACGCGGGGCTCCGCCTCGAGCATGCCGGCGCACGCCAGCAGCACGTCCTCGAAGTCGAGCTGGCGGCGCTCGTCCTTCAGCGCCTCGTACGAGCGCATCAGCGCGACGAGCGCGTCGGGACCGATCGATCCGACCCGGCGCTCCAGCCGCGCGTACTGATCGATCGAGCGCATCGTGATCTTGCGCCACTCGATCTGCGAGGCCACGTCGCGCAGGGTGGCGGTGTCGGGCTTCAGCCCCACGCCGTCGGCCGCGTGGGCGAGCAGCCGCACCTTGTTGTCGATGATCTTCGGCGCCACGTCGCCGGCCACGGTGGGCCAGAAGAAGTTCAGCTGCGCCAGCGCGGCCGAGTGGAACGTGCGCGCCGCGACGCCGTCGACGCCGAGCGCGCGCAGGCGGCCGCGCAGCTCGCCCGCGGCCTTCGTCGTGAAGGTGAGGGCCATCACGCGCGGGGGCGAGTACTCCCCCGTCTCCACGCCGTACGCGATGCGATGCGTGATGACGCGGGTCTTGCCGGCGCCGGCGCCGGCGAGCACGGCCACCGGCCCCCGGAGCATCTCGGCGGCCTCGCGCTGGCGCTCGTCGAGCGCGTCGAGGGCGCTCACGCCGCGCCCCCGGCGCGCTCGACCCACTCTCGGATCAGGCGGTGCGCGATCGAGACGCGGCCGGGGAGCCCCACGCCGCGGCCCGCGAGCCCCTCGCGGATCTCGTCTCGCGTGAACCAGCGCACGTTCACGATCTCGCTGCCGTCGGCGCGGGCCTCGCCGTCCGCGACCGCGCGGGCGTGGAAGCCGAGCATGAGCGAGCGCGGGTACGGCCAGCCCTGGGATCCCGCGTAGCGCACGTCGCGCAGGCGCACACCGGCCTCCTCCGCGATCTCGCGGCGGATCGCCGATTCGAGCGATTCGCCCGCCTCCACGAAGCCCGCGAAGCACGAGTGCATGCGCCCGCCCCACGCCGCATTGGCGCCCAGCAGCAGCCGCTGCCCGTCCTCGCTCTCGACCGCCACGATCACGGCGGGGTCGGTGCGCGGGAACAGCCCGCGGCCGCAGCCCGTGCAGCGCCGCGCCCACCCGGCCAGCGTCACCGGCGCGGGCGAGCCGCAGGCGGGGCAGAAGCCCTCGCCGAGGAACCGCCCGAGGCTCACCCCCACGACGAAGGCCTCGGACTCCGCGGCCGGCAGCTCCGCCCCGACCTCGCGCAGCGGGGCCCACCCGGCCGGCGCCGCCACGGGTTCCCCCTCGCCGTGCCACGCGGCCAGCAGCACGGGCGCGCCGCGCTCGTCCCGGCCGAGGAAGGCCCACTCGGCGCCGGCGGCGACCTCGTCGGGCGCCGCCCAGCCCAGCGCGGGCGCGTCGCCCTCGGCGCGCGGCGCCGCGTCCCCGCGCACGACGAGCACGCGCGCGTCGGCGTCGCCGCGCAGCTCCTCGAGGAGCCCCGGGCGATCGCGTTCCGCGGCGCTGCGCTCGATGGCTCCGGAGGGGGCGGGGCGGGGCATGCGGGACCTCTCTCGCGTCACGGGCGTGCGTGGATTCCTCGCCTGCTGTGCGACGGCCATCCATTATCGCCACACGCCCGGGGCGCCGTGCGCGGTGGCGTGCTCGCGGGCGTGGCGCGGGTGGCGGGCGCTCCGCCCGCATACCCTGAAACGCATGGCACGCTCTCCCTTCACTCTAGCGGCGGCGGTCACGGTGGCCGTGCCCGGCGCCGAGGTCGTCGCGACCCGGCCGCTGACGGCGGAAGGGGCGGGGCGATACGACGCCGCCGTCGCCACGCTGGCCGACGGCAGAGAGGTCGTCATCCGCACCCCCGTCGACGAATCGGCCGAGAGCGAGCTGGCCGCCGAGGCCGTCGCGCTGCGGGCGCTCACCCCCGGCGTGCGCGAGCTGCTGCCGGTGTCGGTGCCGGAGTACCTCGGATCGGCCGTGCTGCGGCAGGGCCGCGCCACCGCCATGACGATGCTGCCCGGCTACCAGATCGAGGCCGCCGAGATCCCGCCGGGCGAGGGCGCCGCGACGTCCATCGGCCGCACGATCGCCGCGATCCACGCCCTGCCGCCGTCGGTGGTCCGCTCGGCGGGGCTTCCCGAGCGCTCGCCCGAGGAGTCGCGCGCCGACGTCTCGCGCGTGATCGACGCCGCCGCGGCCAGCGGCCGCGTGCCGGTGCGCCTCACGGTGCGCTGGCGCACGGCGGCCGACGACGACCGGCTGTGGGCCTTCGAGTCGGCGGTCGGCCTGGGCGGCACGCAGGCGACGTCGTTCCTGTTCGGCGACGACGAGCGCGACGCGCCCGTCGTGACGGGCGTGCTCGACTGGCACGGCCTGTCGATCGACGACCCCGCCATCGACCTGCAGTGGGTGGCGTCGGCGCCCGATGCCGCGCCGCACGTGTTCTCGGCCTACGGAGCCGCGGCCCACCGCGCGCCCGACGACGCGCTCGAGGTGCGCGCCCGCCTGCACGCCGAGCTCGAGTTCGCCCGCTGGCTCCTGCACGGCCTCGAGACGCACCGCTCCGACGTCGTGGACGACGCCGCGGGGCTGCTGGAATCCCTCGCCGACGGCGTGCGCGACAACAACCTGCTCGCGGGCCTGCGCCGCGACGGCGAGACCGGCATGGACGACGCCATCGCGGTGCTGGGCCGCGTGCCCGAGAGCGCCGAGCGCGCCGCGGGAGCGGGCGGCACCGCCATGGAGACCGACGCGTACGACCCCGCCGAGCTGTCGCTCACGGGCGATCTGTCGTGGGACGATCCGGACGGCGGTGCGGCGGACCCGAGTGCGGATGCGCGGGATGCCCGGGCTCAGGAGCCGGTCGAGCCGGGCGCCACCGAGCCGATCGACGTCGCGGACCTCCACCGCTCGACGAGCTCCTCCTCCGACCAGACGTCGTCGCCGCGCAGCACGAGCTCGTCCGACACGTAGAACAGCGCCACGTCGATCCGCTCCAGCGGCACGCCGTGCCTGCGGTGGTACGCGAGCCGGTAGAGGGCCAGCTGCAGCAGGCGGTCGCGCTTCTCGGCGGCCGTGCGCGGCGCGGCGCCCGTCTTCCAGTCGACGATCTCGATGCGGTCGCCGCGGCGGTAGACGGCGTCGAGCTTGCAGATGACGATGTGCGGCGGCTCGCCGTCGCGCCCCGGCAGGGCGAAGTCGATCTCGGTCTCCACCTCGAGGGGGCGCAGCGGCGCCCACTCGCTGCGCTCGAAGATCGCCCGCAGCCGGGCCAGCTCGGCCTCGTCGGCCGCCGACATCGCCTCGCCCGCGCCGTGGCCGGGATCGGCCGCCTCGGCACCGAAGAGCTCGTCGTCGCTCTCCCACAGGGCGTCGTCGGGAGACGGGCCACGACCAACGAGGCCCGAGCGCTGCTCCACCCACTGGTGGAAGAGCGTGCCGAGCCGCGTCTGGCGATAGGGACGCTCCGGCATCGGCCGGGCGATCTGCGAGACCGTGCCGGCGAAGTCGGTCACGTAGTCCTTGAAGCGCGACGCGGGAACGCGCGTGGGCGGGCGCAGCGCCGGCGCGCTCTCGCGGCGGCGGCGCTCGTCGAGCAGCCGGCGCAGCTGCGGCGTCGGCTCGGCGGGCTCGCCCGCCTGGGCCGCGCGGACGCGCGCCGCGGCCCCCTCGACGGGTGCGCGCCGGGCGCCGAGCGGGTCGAGCGGCCACTGCAGCGTGCCGCCCTCGCCCTCGTAGGGGTTCTCGTCGGCGTCCGGCGGCTCGATGGGCGGCAGGCCGAGCTCGTCGATCACCTCGATCAGGTACGTGCTGGGGTCGCGCGGCTTGGACTGCCCGGCCCACGACGAGCCCGTCAGCAGCAGCCGTGAGCGCGCGCGGGTGACCGCGACGTAGGCGAGGCGGCGCTCCTCCTCGAGCTGATGCTCGCGGCTGGCCGCCTTGAACGCCGCGATGGCCGCGGCCAGCTCCTTGGCCGTGCTCTCGGGCCCGGGGTGCCAGTCCAGGTGCGGCAGCGCGTCGCGATCGCCGCGGAAGGCGTAGGGCAGCTGGCCGAAGCCGAGCCAGCCGAAGGTCGTGGGCGGGCTCTTGGGCAGCTCGTCCTTGACCATGCGCACCACCGCCACGGCGTCCCACTCCAGGCCCTTCGAGCCGTGGATCGTGAGCAGCTGCACGACGCCCGGCTCCGGCGGCTCGGCCCGCGGCATGAGCTCGTCCGTCTCCTCCGCGTGCGCCAGCCAGGCCAGCAGGCTGCCGAGCGTGCCGCGCTCGTCCGCGTCGAGGAAGGCGCGCACCTCGTCGGCGAAGGCGCGCAGCTGCGTGGCGGCCACGCGGGCCGGGCCGCGCGACTCGTTCGACGCGAGCTCGACATCGAGCCGCAGCTCGAGCTCGATGAGGCGGATCAGCTCGGGGATCGGCTGCCCGGCGGCCCGGCGCAGCCGCTCGAACACGCCGGCAGCCTCGCGCAGGCGCGCCCTGCCCTCGGGCGTGATCGCCTCCAGCAGGCGGTAGTCGTCCGGCACCGAGCGCACGAACTCGAGGGCGTCGATGATCGAGACCTGCTCATCGGCTCCCGACGACGCCCGGATGCGCTCGAGCAGCTCGTCCGACAGCGGCACGAGCGCGCCGTCGCGGCGCGACAGCGTGGTGGCGAGGTCGTACAGGGCCGCCATGTCGGCCACGCCCACGCCGAAGCGGGGGCCGACGAGCAGCCGGATGAGCGACGAGCCCTGCGTGGGGTCGTGCACCACGCGCAGGGCCGCGACGACGTCGGTGACCTCGGGGGTGGCGAGCAGGCCGCCGAGCCCGAGGATGCGGTGCGGGATGCCGCGGCGGTCCAGCGCGTCGGCGAACGTCTGCATGTGCTTCTTGGCGCGGAACAGGATCGCGCCCGTGTGCGGCCTCTCGCCCGCATGGGCCGCGCGCACCTGCGCGAACCACTCCGCGACGGCGTCGGCCTCCTCGTCGACGGTGCCGGTGAAGCGGTGCTCCACGCGACCCTCCCCCACACCCGGCCGGTCGCGCAGCGGCTCGACGGGCAGCCGGCCCGGCCGCCGCAGCGGTTCGAGCAGGCGGTTGGCCGCGCGCAGCACGGCGCTGTCGTTGCGCCAGCTGATCATGAGGTCGTAGCGCGCCGCCGGCACCTCGGCCGCGAACGCCGCGGCGAACGCGTGCAGGTTGTCGGCGCTCGCGCCGCGCCACCCGTAGATCGACTGGTTGGGGTCGCCCACGGCCATCACGGGCGCGTCGCGGAAGACGGTCGACAGCAGCCGGGTCTGGATGACGGAGGTGTCCTGGTACTCGTCCAGCAGCACCACGCGGTACTGCTCGCGCAGCTCGCGGCCCACCTGCGGCGCCCCCTCGATGATCTCGAGCGCGCCCGTGACCTGGTCGGCGAAGTCGAGCACGCCGCGCCGGTCCTTCTCGGCGCCGTACTCGCGCACGAGCTCGAGCAGCCGCGGCAGCGCGCGCAGGTTGTCGCACGCCTTCTCGATGTCGCCCTTGGTGGCGCGCTGCCGGTTCGCGAACGGCTCCATGCGCTCGGCGAGCTCGGCCGCGTGCCGCGCCACCGCGTCGAGGTCGGCGCGGTGGTCGAGCGCGTCGCCGGCCAGCCGCTGCACGGCCTCGACGATGGTGGACAGGGCCGGATCGATCTCATCGAGCCCCGCCTCGTCGGCCCGCATCACGACGGCGCGGCTGAGCAGCCACGACGCCGACTGCGACAGCAGCGCGGCCTCGGGATCGCGGCCGATCCGCGCCGCGTGCTCGCGCACGATCGCGTCGGCGAAGGCGTTGTAGGTCGCCACGCGCGGCCGCTCGAGCAGGCCGGCCACGCCCGAGGCGCGCGACGGATCCCAGCCGGTGCCGTAGGCGGCGGCGAGTTCGTCGAGCACGGCCCGGCGCACGGCGCGCTGCGCCTCGGGCGCCGCGGCGGCGATGCGCTCGAGCGCGCCGGAGGCGACGATCTCGGGCAGGTGCGGCAGCAGGCCGCGCTCGTCGAACTCGCCGATCCGCTGCAGGCGCGCGCCGATCCGCTCGGCCAGCTCGCCCGCCGCCTTGCGCGTGAAGGTGAGGCCGAGGATCTGCGAGGCCTCGACGTGGCCGTTGGCGACGAGCCACACCACGCGCCCGGCCATCGTCTCGGTCTTGCCGCTGCCGGCACCGGCGACGACGAGCGCCGGACCCGCGGGCGCCTCGATGACCTCGCGCTGCGCGGCGGTGGGCGTCGGCTGCCCCAGCGCGGCGGCGATCACGTCGGCCGACAGCGCGAGCGGGCCGGTCCACGCCGGCGCCGCGGCGGCGATCGCGGGCGCGGTCACGAGGCGCTCACCGCCTTGACGGTGTGCGGGCGGCACAGCGTGGGCCGGTGCGAGCCCCGGCAGTGCACGTCGAGGTTGGCGGTGAAGCCGGCGGCCGACATGCCGCGCGCGGCCTCGGTGACGCGGCGCAGGAAGGCGGCGCGCGCCTCGGGACCGAGCGCGGGCTGGTGCGCCACGCGGTACGCCGACTTCGCGGTCTTCTGCGAGACGACCACGAGCCGCGCCCCCGCGAGCGAGCCGGGTGGGGCTCCGGGCACGAGGCCCGCCTCGACGGCGAGCTGATAGGAGGCCAGCTGCGCGTCCTCGACGACCTTCGCGTCGGAGGTGCGGTCCTCGTACTTGCCCGTCTTCAGATCCGCGATCACCACGGCCTCCGCGGCCGCGCCGTCCGCCGGGCGCGTGGCGACCCATCCGCGGCCGCGCGCGTCGGCGTGCTCGCCGCCGCCGGCGGGGTACGCCTCGACGCGGTCGATGATGCCGCTCAGCAGCGCGTGCGGGCCGAGGTCGGGCGCCTGCTCTCCCTCGGGGATGCCGACGACGCGCGGCTCGTCGTCGAGCGTGACGGCGAGGCGGAAGCGCGCCTCCGCCGCGACGGGCCGGCCGCCCTCGTGGTGCACGTGCCGCAGGTAGCGATGCAGGCGCTCGACGTACTCCTCGGCGCGCCGGCGCTCCTTGCGCTCGATCCAGCCGGCCTCGAACTCCAGCTCGCCCCAGCGCGCGTCGAGCACGCCGCGCATCGTGCCGAGGTCGCCGTCGGGCGCCGCCTCGAGCGCCGCGTGCAGGATCGTGCCGATGCCCGCCGACGGCGCGCCGGCGGTGTCGCCGCCGAGCGCGCGGATCGCCCAGTCGAGCCCGCACGCCTCGAACGTCTCCATGCGCGACGGCGAGACGCGCACCGGCCGCGCGTCCGGATCGACGAGGGGGGCGGTCGTGGAGGGGCCGCGCACGCCGTACCACTGCGCCGGGTCGGCGCCGGGCACGCCCTCGCCGGCCAGCACCGCGAGCTGCGCGGCGGCGTGCTCCTTCGCGGCATCGGGGGCGGCCGACGTGAGCGTGCGGCGGTGCCGCGCGACGAGCCCGCGCAGCGTGAGCGGATGCTCGATCGGCTCGGCCGCCTCGTCCTCCGGAGGCTCGGGCAGCAGGGTGAGCAGCGGGCTCGGGGTGGCGTCGTCGTCGTCCACGGCCGTCACGAGCAGCCGCGAGCGCGCCCGCGACACGGCCCGCACGAACAGCCGCAGCTCGTCGTGCAGCGCCGCCCTGCGGCGGTCGAGCACGCCAGCCGGCTCGGGGGCGGCGGTGCCGGATCGCGCGGCGGCGACCGCGTCGGCCAGCCGCCAGGAGTCGAGCAGGCCGCCGCGCAGCCGCACGTTGGGCCACACGCCGTCCTGCACGCCCGCGATCACGACGGCGTCGAACTCCGTTCCCAGCGCCATCGCCGGCGTCAGCAGGGTGACGGTGCCGGGGCGCTCGGGGGCGGTGAGCGCGTCCTCGGGCACGTCGCTGTCGAGGATGTCGTGGATGAACGGCTCCGGGCCCTCCCCGGGTGAGCGCTCGTTGTAGCGCTTGGCCGCGTCGAACAGCGCCACGAGGCCGTCGAGCGCGCGCCCCGTCTCGGCCGCGAGGGGCTGCGCGGAGACCGCGACCTCGTGCCACGCGCGCGACAGCCGCCGCCCGTCGGGCGTGCGGGCGCGATCCCACGCCTCCCACAGCAGCTCGTGGATCGTCGCGCCGGCGCGACCGAGCTCGTGCAGCCGGCGCAGCGTCTCGGCGAGGCGGTGCGCGGAGCGCGCCTCGGCGGTGTCGATGAACGTCAGGTGCACGGAATCGTTCAGCGCCTCGCGCAGCAGCTCGCGCGCGGGCCGCGTGCCGCCGGCCTCGAGCTCGCGGTGTCGCAGCCGCGCGCGCAGCCGGCGCGCCCCCACGCCGTCGAGCCCGCCGAACGGCGAGCGCAGGGCCTCGAGCAGCGCCTCGCCCTCGCGCTCCTCGGGTTCCGCGAGCCCCAGCCGCACGAGCTCCACGAGCTGACGAACGGCGCGCTCGCTGCCGAGGGGGCGCTGCACGCCCGCCGCCCGCGTGGGCACCTCGCGCGCGGCGAGCTCGGTCTCCAGGGCCGTGATCTGCCGCGTGTCGTGCGCGATCACCGCCATGCGCTCCCACGGCACCCCGTCGTCGAGATGCCAGGACCGCAGCGCCCACGCGATGCGGTCGGCCTCCTCGTACGGCGACGACGCGATGCGCGCCTCGACGACGCCGGGCGCCTCGACCTCCGGCCCGGGCGCGCGGCGGTGCTCCACTCGTCCGCCCGCGCCGATCTGCTGCGTCACGGCGCGCGCCAGCCGCGCGATCGCCGCGTGTCCGCGATGGTCCGCGTCGAGCACGTGCACGGGGCCGAGCACGCCCGCCAGCCGCGCGAACAGCTCGGGCGTCACTCCGCGGAAGGCGCCCGATCCGATGTCGGGGTCGCCGAAGGCGAGCACCGCGACGCCGCGGGCACGCAGGGCCGCCACCAGGTCGATCCCGCCGCGCGTCAGCTCCTGCGCGTCGTCGATGAGCACCGCGCGCAGCCGATCCAGCTCGCCCAGCGGCTGGCCGCTCGCGAGCACCTCGGCCGCCTCGCGGTACAGCTCGGCGCTGTCGCGGTGCGCGGCGCGCATGCCCGAGAGCACGTTGCGGTAGTCGCGCACGAATCCCGCCACCGCCGTCCACGTCTCCGATCCGAGCGCCTCCAGCTCCGCCGGCGCGACGCCCAGCTCGGTGAGCTCCGAGAGGAAGGCGCGCAGCTCCGAGCGGAAGCCGGCCGAGCGGCGGACGGTGGGGCCGAGGTGCGCGGGCCAGCGGGAGCGGCCCGCAGCCTCGTCCAGCTCGTCGCCCTCCAGGAGCTCGGCGATGATCCGGTCCTGATCGGCCCCCGTGAGCAGCTGGGGCGGGTCCTCGCCGCGCCGCACGGTATCGGCCCGCACGATCTGGAAGGCGAGCGACCCGATCGAGCGCGCGAGCGGGCCGGGGGTCGCCACGGCGACCCGCACGCCGAGCTCGTCGCGCAGCCGCGTGGCCGACGGCCGCGTGGGCGTGAGCACCACCACGGCCTCCGGGCCGAGGGCGGCGGACGCGAGCAGCCGCGACACGCGCTCGACGAGCGCCGTCGTCTTGCCCGTGCCCGGCGCGCCGATCACGGTGCCGGACGCGTCGGCGGGCAGGTCGATGACGGCGCGCTGCGCGAGGTCGGGGGTCTCGAGGGGCACGACTCCACGGTAGCCAGCACCGCCGACATCGCGCGGCCGCATCGCGGGGCCGCCGCCCCTGTTCGCCGTCAGCGTGCGCGCCGCCCCGCCCACGGCCGATCGCATAGGCTGACACCAGCCCGGCACCGGCCGTGGCGCGCGCGACGAAAGGCAGTCATCCGTGGAGATCCGCATCGGCATCACCAACACCGGCCGCGAGCTCAGCTTCGAGTCCGCCGAGTCGGCCGAGACCGTCAAGAAGACCATCGCCGCGGCCCTCAAGGAGGGCACCATGCACATCGAGCTCGTCGACGCGAAGGGCACGACCTACCTCGTCCCCGTCGCGAACCTCGCGTACGTCGAGATCGGGTCCGAGGGCAAGCGCCCCGTCGGCTTCGTCTCCTGACATGTACATCCTGCTGGCGCTGATCGGGGCCATCGCGCTGGGCATCGGCCTGCACTACGCGCTCCCCCACCGCGAGACGCGCGGCATCGTGCTGACCCCGGGTGTGGCGGCCCTCGTCGCCGCCGCCGTCTACGCCGCGCTGACGTGGATCGGCTGGGGCGAGGCGAATCCGTGGCAGTGGGTCGCGACCCTCGCCGCCGCGATCGTCGTCTCCGCCGCCGTCGCGGTCACCCTCGGCATCGCCCGCACCCGCCGCGACGACGCCGAGCGCCGCCGCCTCCGCATCGCCTGATCCGGCCCCCTGGTTCCCGCGAGACAGCATTCCCGCGCCGAGACAGCGTGCACACGCCACTGTCTCGGCGCGCAGATGCTGTCTCGCTGAGGAAGCCGGGATCAGGCGGCGAGGCCGAGCGCGTCCATGCGGCGCGCGTGGGCGGCCATGAGCGCCGTGAAGACCGGCTCGACGCGCTTCTCGTCGTCGAGGCCCAACCGCTCGGGCGCGAGCGCCGCGCGGGCCACGAGCAGCGTGTCGCCCACGAGGCGGCGCGCCCACATCGACAGCAGCGATCGCATCTCGTCGTCGCCCTCGATCGTGGCGCGCAGCAGCTGCTCGAGCTGATCGCGGTCGCTCGCCTCGCCGAGGATCTCCGACACCCGCCGCCCCGTCGATCCGTAGCTCGAGGCCAGCGCCAGGTAGAAGTCGTCGAGCATGCCCGCCGTGATGTACACCGACAGCATGGTCTCGCGCGGACGCGCGCCGATCGTCGCGCCGCGGAACGCGTCGAGCTGCTCGCGGAACGGCAGCATCACCTCGGTCGGATCGCCCACGCGGTCGGCGATGAGCCGCACGATCTGGCGGTGCTTGCGCAGCGCGCGGCCGGCGGCGAGCGAGAGCGCCTCCTTCTCGGCCAGCTCCGGCGTGGCGCGGATGAGGCGCGTGAGGGTCTCGAAGTAGCCCAGCTGCAGGTACGCGGCCTGGCCGAGGAACGTGGCGACGTCCGGTGCCAGCTCGGCGAAGTCCACGCGGCGCGCGTCGCCGAGGTCGCCGCGCGAGCGCAGCTTGAGGATGCGCGCGGGCGGCCGGCGCCGCCAGAACCAGTTCACCACGGAGGCGATCCTACGCGGCGGCGCCCGCGCCACGCGGATGCGCGCGCCACGCGCCGCTCAGGGGCTTCCCCGCACCGATCCCCTAGGCTGGTTCACGGCCCCGCCGACGGACGCGGGGCGCCGCGCCTGGGAATCGAGAAGGGCGTGGACCCTTCGTACGGGCGGCGCGCGCCGCCGGACAGGCTTGATTCACAGTGACCGCATTCGCCGACCTCGGTGTCGATCAGGACATCATCGACGCACTCACCGCCAAGGGCATCGCCGACGCCTTCCCGATCCAGGAGCAGACGATCCCGCTGTCGATGCCCGGACAGGACGTCATCGGCCAGGCCAAGACGGGAACCGGCAAGACCTTCGGCTTCGGCATCCCCGTGGTGCAGCGCCTGGGCCTCGACCCCGAGCCCGGCGTGAAGGCGCTCGTCGTCGTGCCCACCCGCGAGCTCGCGGTGCAGGTGTACGAGGACATGGACCTGCTCACCTCCAACCGCTCGACGAGCGTCGTCGCCATCTACGGCGGCAAGGCGTACGAGGGGCAGATCGACCAGCTCAAGGCGGGCGCGCAGATCGTGGTCGGCACGCCCGGCCGCCTCATCGACCTCGCCAACCAGCGCCTCCTCGACCTGTCGAACGCAACCGAGGTCGTGCTCGACGAGGCCGACAAGATGCTCGACCTCGGCTTCCTGCCCGACATCGAGAAGATCTTCACGCGCCTGCCCGCCAAGCGGCACACGCAGCTGTTCAGCGCGACCATGCCCGGCCCGATCCTCACGCTCGCGCGCCGCTTCATGTCGAACCCCATCCACATCCGCGCCACGGATCCGGACGAGGGCCTCACCCAGGCGAACATCAAGCACATCGTCTACCGCGCCCACTCGCTCGACAAGGACGAGATCATCGGCCGCATCCTGCAGGCCGAGGGCGTCGGCAAGGTCGTGATCTTCACGCGCACGAAGCGCGCGGCCCAGCGCCTGGTCGACGAGCTGAACGACCGCGGCTTCAACGTGGGCGGCGTGCACGGCGACATGGGCCAGGAGCAGCGCGAGCGCTCGATGGCCGCGTTCAAGGCGGGCAAGGTCGACGTGCTCGTGGCAACCGACGTCGCCGCACGCGGCATCGACGTGGACGACATCACGCACGTGATCAACCACACGATCCCCGACGACGACAAGACGTACCTGCACCGTGCGGGCCGCACCGGCCGCGCCGGCAAGACGGGCATCGCCGTGACGTTCGTGGACTGGGACGACCTGCACAAGTGGGCGCTCATCAACCGCGCCCTCGAGTTCGGCCAGCCCGAGCCCACCGAGACCTACTCGTCGAGCCCCCACCTGTTCACGGATCTGAACATCCCCGAGGGCACGAAGGGGCGAATCGCCTCCGCCCCGAAGGCCGAGCGTCCCCGGCGCCAGCCGTCCGCGCAGCGCGCGGGCGAGGGCGAGGGATCGTCGCGCCGGCGGCGCCGCCGCACGGACGATGCCGGATCGGGCGAGGGCGGCGCGGCCGCGACCGCCGAGGGCGAGAAGCCCGAGGGCGCGGGCACGCACGACGGCGCGGGCAAGGAGCACCACGACGGCAAGCCCGCCGCGGCGCGCCGCCGTCGTCGCCGCCGCTCGTCCGGTCAGGCCGCGCAGGGCGCCTGACCCGCACGCACGGAGCGCGCGTGGAGACCTGGCGGGCGATCGTCGCGGCGCTGGCGAACGACGCCGCCCGGGTGGCGTACGCCCGGATCGTCGCGGGCGACGCCGACGCCGCGTTCGAGGGGCTGAGCCCGTCGCGCCGCCGCCACGTGGCCGACACGCTCGTGGGCGCCGGCCTCGTCACCGAGGCGGACGGGCGCTGGATCGCGGACGGCGAGGTGTTCCGCGCCGCCCTGCGCGCGGCGCCCGCGCCCCCGCGCGCGACGGGCCCCGAGCGCTTCCTCGACGCGGACGGCCGCATCGCCCAGTATCCGGCGAACAAGACGGTCCGCGGCGAGCTGCTCGCCCTCATCGCCGAGCGAGCGCTGCGCCAGGGCGAGGTCGTGGCGGAGCGCGAGATCAACGAGCGGCTCGCGTCCTTCACCGACGACGTCGCCGTGCTGCGGCGCTATCTCGTCGACTACGGGCTGCTCGAGCGCACCGCCACCGGCTCGGAGTACGCGCGCCCGTCGACCTAGGGCGTGTTGATCAAGAGGTTCCGCTCCTCGGTGGGTGAGTCTTGAACGGTGACGCGACAGGAGATCTCTGACGAGGTGTGGGCCGTGATGGAGCCGTTGATGCCGACGGTGACCGGTCGGTCGCGGCCGTGGACGGATCACCGGCTCGCTATCGAGGGGATGGCGTGGAAGTACCGGACCGGTGCGCCGTGGCGTGACGTTCCGGAACGGTTCGGGAAGTGGAACTCGATCTACAAGCGGTTCAACCGGTGGGCCGGGGACGGCACCTGGCAGAAGCTGCTCACCGAGGTGCAGAAGCAGGCCGACGCCGCTGGGGAAATCGACTGGGTCGTCTCGATCGACTCCACGATCGCGCGCGTGCATCAGCACGGCGCGACCCTCGCCCGGGACACAGGGGGCTGTGCCGAATCACAAGAATCCGTGGTCCGAGCCGCCTGATCACGGGATCGGACGCTCCCGCGGCGGGCTGACGACCAAACTGCACCTGGTCTGCGACGGCCGCGGCCGGCCGCTGAGCATGATGATCACCGCCGGGAACATCAACGACACCACGATGATGAGCGCGGTGCTGGAGAACATCCGCGTTCCCCGCGACGGGAAGGGCCGCCCCCGCACCCGCCCCGACCGGGTGCTCGCCGACAAGGGGTACCCCTCAAGGGCGAACCGCGCCTGGCTCCGCGACCGGAGGATCGCGGCGACCATCCCCGAGCGGGACGACCAGATCGCGCACCGCCGCAAGAAGCCGGGCCGGCCGATCGCTTTCGGGGACAAGCAGAAGGAACGCTACAAGGGACGCAACGTCGTAGAACGCTGCTTCAACCGTCTCAAGCAGTGGCGCGGCATCGCGATGCGCTCGGACAAACTCGCCCGCAACTACCGAGCCGCCGTCAGCCTCGCCGCGGCGCTGATCTGGATCAAGACCGATCTCCGCTGAGCGCTTCGCGCTCCTGCAGCGTGCGCTCAAGCTGTCCCACCGTCGGCGCACCCGCAAAGCCGCGCTCGGTCAGATAGACCCTGCACGCCAAGTCGGCAGTGTTCCCCTGGGACGGGAACAAGTCCTGACCGTCCAGAAGAATCGTGGGCGAGCCCGCGAAACCAGAGCTCACCGCCTCAGCCTCGGTGCGGATCAACACGAACTCCACCGGAACATCGCCCCGTCCGATCGAGTCGAGCACCAGCCGTACTCGATCGCCCGCCTCCTGCCAATTCGGGCAATCCTCGATATGCAGCACCTGGATCTTCACACGCCCATTCTCCCGCGCAACTCGCGGCGGCTGGCCACCCCGCACCTTCTTGATCAACACGCCCTAGGGCGTGACGGGTTCGATCCCCGTCGCCCCGTCGATGATGCGCGCCACCGCCTCGGGCGATGTCGTGTTCTCGCCGATGCGGTTCGGTTTGCCGGCGCCGTGGTAGTCGCTCGATCCCGTGACGATGAGATCGTGCGCGGCGGCGAGCTCGCGCAGCGTCTCGCGGCCCGCCGCGGTGTTCTCGCGGTGATCGATCTCGAGTCCCCCCAGGCCCGCGCCGATCAGCTCCTCCAGCACGGGGATCGGGAGCATGCCACGGCCGGCGGGGTGCGCGATCACCGACACTCCCCCGGCCCGTGCGATCGCCCGCACGGCATCGAGCGGCGAGGGCGCATAGTGGGCGACGTAGTACGGGCTCGCGGGGTGGAGCATGTCGGCGAACGCCTCCTCGCGGCTCGGCACGATGCCCTTCGCGATGAGCGCGTCGGCGATGTGGGGGCGGCCCACGGTGGCATCGCCCACGCGCTGCGCGAGCACGTCGTCCCACGCGATGTCGTAGTCGCGCGCCAGGTTGCCGACGAGGCGCTCGGCGCGCCCGATCCGGTCCTCCCGCACCCGCTGCATCATCGCCGCCAGCTCGGGAGCCGCCGGATCGAACAGGTAGGCGAGCACGTGCACGCTGCGCCCGCGGTGCTTCGCCGAGACCTCGGCCCCCGGCAGCAGCGTCATGCCGAGCGACGCGGCGGCGTCGGCGGCCTCGTCCCACCCGATCGTCGTGTCGTGGTCGGTCAGCGCGATCGTGCGCATCCCCGCCGCGTGCGCCGCGACGCACAACGCGGCGGGCGGCTCCGTGCCGTCCGAGCAGGCCGAGTGCAGGTGCAGATCCGCGGGCCCGGCCGCTCGTTCATCGCCCATTCCCCCGATGGTAATGCGGGCGGCGCGGGCCGCCGATCCGATGGCGCGCGGCCACGCGGCACACGGTCGACATCCGCCATACGCCCAGGTGACGATCGTAGGCTCGCCTCGTGCGTGTGCTCGGGTTCCTCTTCACGGTGCTGTTCGCATGCGCCACCGCGGTGCTCTCGTTCCCCCGCTTCTTCCGCGTGGAGCACATGTTCCCCATCGCGCAGATCATCGCGGTGCGCGGTCTGCTGGTGGTGTGCTTCGCCGGCATCGCGCTGTTCTTCCTGCTCGTCGCCGCCTCGCGCGCGGCGCGCGGCTTCGCGCTGTCGATGGCGATGGTCGCCGCGATCGGCGCGATCCTGGGCGGCGTCGCGCTCGGCATGCGCGGCTACGGCGACGACACGCTGCCGGCCGCGACCGACACGAGCGTGCGGGTCATGACCTGGAACACGGCGGGCGACGCCACGGGCGCGTTCCGGGTGGCGCAGACGGCGATCGCGATGGACGCCGACATCATCGCCCTGCCCGAGACGGCGCAGTCGGTGGGCGAGCAGGTCGCCGTCGAGATGCGCGAGCTCGGGCGCCCCATGTGGGTGCACCACGTGGCGTACAACGACCAGGACGCGCCGACGCCGCAGGCCTGGGAGACGACGATCCTCATCTCACCCGAGCTGGGCGACTACTCGGTCATCGAGTCCTCCAGCGACGGCTCCAGCAACACCACGGTGCTGCCGAGCGCCGTGGCGATGCCGGTCGACGGCACGGGCCCCATCGTCGTCGCCGTGCACGCGGTGGCGCCGCGCCCCGCGTACATGGACGCGTGGCGGGACGATCTGCGCTGGATCGCGGATCAGTGTGCCGACGGCAACGTGATCATCGCCGGCGACTTCAACGCGACGATCGATCACATGCAGCGCTTCGGCGTGGACGGCCACGACCTCGGCTACTGCTCCGACGCCGCCGCCGAGACGGGCAACGGCGCGGTCGGCACGTGGCCGACGAGCGTGCCCTCGCTGCTGGGCACCCCGATCGACCACGTGCTGCACTCCGACGCGTGGCGCCCCACCGGCTCCATCGTGCTGACGAACCTCGACAAGGCGGGCAGCGACCACCGCCCCCTCGTCGTGCAGCTCGAGCCGGCCGGCTGACGCACCCCGCCGGCGTCTCCCAGCGATCTGTCACGGGGCGCCGGCACGCTCACGGCGTGAGCTCCCCGAAACGGATCCCGGCCGTCGCGGCCGTCCTCGTCGGCGTCATCGCCGCCCTCCTCGCCCTGCTGCCGTGGATCGCCACGGGCATGCGCCTGCCCCTGCAGAACCTGTGGGCGAGCCCGACCCTGCCCGCCGACATGCCCTTCGCGCTGCTGCCGTTCAGCCAGTACACGCTGCCGTCGCTGTTCGGCCTGCTCGCGCTCCCGGGCGCGCTCGCGGGGCTCGCGCTGCGCGATCGCGTGGCCGCGCGGGGCCGCTGGCTCGCGACGGGCGGCATCGCGATCGTGCAGGCGGTCGCGATCGCGCAGACGGGGATCGTCACCGCGGGCGGCATGCGCCAGGCGGGCGCGCCGACCTTCGCGATCGACGTGCGCTCGATCTCCACGGCCGCCGCGCTCTACGTCACCGCGATCGTCGTGTTCTGCGTCGTCTCGGCGGCGATCGGCGTGCTCGCGCTGCACCTCGCGACCCGCGCGCCGGTGACCGGCGCCGCCCTGGGACTCGCGGCCGGCGCCGTGGCGGCCGGGTTCTGGCTGCGGGCGTGGTTCGACGTCGCCGGCCCGTTCTCGCTCGATCCGCCGGCCGCGCTCGTGTGGGGCTCGCACTGGCTTCCGGCGATCCTCGTCGGCGCGATCCTCGCGTGGACCGGCCGGCGCCCCGGCGCGTGGATCGGCTCGCTCGCGCTGCTGTGGCTCGCGCCCGCGCTGCTGTGGGGCCTGCTCGGCGCCGTCGCGTCGCGCGTCAACCTCGGGTCGTGGGGGCCGATGCTCGAGTCGGGCGTGACGATGCTGCGGATGCGGCTCGTCGACGGCGCCTGGCCGGTGCTCCTCGCGGCGGCGATCGGGCTCGCCGGGTCCGTCGCCCTCGCCCTGCGGCGCCGCCGCGGCACCCCTGTGCCGGGCGCGGGTGAGACACTGGAGGCATGAGCGACACGACGACCGCGGAGCAGCAGCAGGCAGAGGCGACCTCCAACCGCAAGCAGCCGTTCCCGCAGGGATTCCTCGACACGATCGGCGAGGGCTGGGCCGAGAAGGCCGAGCCCGTCGCGCCCGCGCGCGAGCAGGCGCCGTTCGCGGCGAGGCGCCGCGAGGCGGTGTCGGCGGCATTCCCCGGCAAGCGCCTCGTGATCCCGGCCGGCTCGCTCAAGCAGCGCAGCAACGACACCGACTACCCGTTCCGCGCGCACTCCGCGTTCGCGCACCTGACCGGATGGGGCAGCGACGCCGAGCCCGACTCGGTGCTCGTGTTCGACCCGACCGACGAGGGCCACGACGTCACCCTCTACTTCCGCGAGCGCGCCGACCGCACGACGGCCGAGTTCTACTCGGATGCGTCGGTGGGCGAGTTCTGGATCGGCCCGCGCCCGTCCCTCGACGGCGTCGCGGCCGACCTGGGCGTGGCCACCGCGCACATCGACGCGTTCGAGGCGCGCGAGGGCGACGTCGTGCTCGACGAGGACGCCGAGCTCAGCCGCTTCGTCTCCGAGCTGCGCCTCGTGAAGGACGAGTACGAGCAGGAGCAGCTGCGCGTGGCCGTGGACGTCACG
Source organism: Microbacterium sp. NPDC003461 (assembly GCF_053588335.1). Taxonomy (NCBI): domain Bacteria; kingdom Bacillati; phylum Actinomycetota; class Actinomycetes; order Micrococcales; family Microbacteriaceae; genus Microbacterium; species Microbacterium sp. NPDC003461. The sequence goes on from NZ_JBSFPT010000003.1 coordinate 84,573, forward strand.
GCGCGCGGCTTCGACGACATCGTGCGCGAGCTGCCGCGCGTGATCGAGCACCCCCGCGGCGAGCGGATCATCGAGGGCGTCTTCCACCAGCGCGCCCGCAGCGACGGCAACTGGGAGGGCTACGACACCATCGCGGCGGCCGGCCCCCACGCGTGCTACCTGCACTGGACGCGCAACGACGGCCGCGTCGTGCCGGGCGATCTCGTGCTCATCGACGCCGGCGTGGAGGTCGACAGCCTCTACACCGCCGACATCACCCGCACGCTGCCCGTGAACGGCACGTTCAGCCCCGTGCAGCGCCGCGTCTACGAGGCCGTGCGCGAGGCGGCCGACGCGGCCTTCGCCGCCGCCCGCCCCGGCGTGACGTTCCGCACCGTGCACGAGACCGCCATGGAGGTCATCGCCGCGCGCACCGCGGAGTGGGGCCTGCTGCCCGTCACCGCCGAGGAGGCGCTCGACGCCGACCGCGGCGGCCAGCACCGCCGCTACATGGTGCACGGCACGAGCCACCACCTGGGCATCGACGTGCACGACTGCGCCGCCGCCCGCCGCGAGATGTACTACGACGGCATCCTCGAGCCCGGCATGGTCTTCACGATCGAGCCCGGCCTGTACTTCCAGATCGACGACCTCACCGTTCCCGAGGAGTACCGCGGGATCGGCGTGCGCATCGAGGACGACATCCTCATGACGGCCGACGGCCCCGTGAACCTCTCGGCCGGCATCCCGCGCACGGCCGACGAGGTCGAGGCCTGGATCGCACGCCTCGCGCGCTGACGCCGTCGCCCTGACCGATCCGCGCGGAGCCGCGCTGACCCCGTCCCGCGGCGATTCGAGCTGAGGCCGCCGGGCTCGCCGCGGGTGGCTCAGCGCAGCGCGTCGTCGAGGTCCTGCAGCAGGTCGTCGACGTCCTCGATGCCGACCGACAGGCGCACGACCTCCGGCGGCACGGCGAGCGCGGTGCCACGGACCGAGGCGTGCGTCATGGCGTCGGGGTAGTTCACGAGCGACTCCACCCCGCCGAGCGACTCGGCGAGCTGGAACAGGCGCGTGCCCTCGGCGAAGCGCCGCGCCGCGGCGGCGTCCTCGAGGGCGAGCGAGACCATGCCGCCGAAGCCCGACATCTGCCGCGCGGCGATGTCGTGGCCCGGATGCGACGGAAGGCCCGGGTAGTACACGCGGGCCACGCGGTCGTGCGCGTCGAGGAACTCGGCCACGCGCTGCGCGTTGGCGCTGTGGCGCTCCATCCGCAGGCCGAGCGTCTTGATGCCGCGCGTCGTGAGCCAGGCGTCGAGCGGGCCCGAGACCGCGCCCGCGGCGAACTGCAGGAAGCCGACGCGCTCCGCGAGCCCGTCGTCGTCGAGCACCACGGCGCCGCCGACGACGTCGGAGTGGCCGCCGAGGTACTTCGTCGTCGAGTGCACGACCGCGTCGGCGCCCAGCGCGAGCGGGCGCTGCAGGGCCGGCGACGCGAACGTGTTGTCGACGACGACGGTCGCGCCGTGGGCGTGCGCGGCGTCCGCGAGCGCGGCGATGTCGACGATCCTCAGCAGCGGGTTGCTCGGCGTCTCGAGCCACACCACGCGCGGGCTCTCGCGCCGCAGCGCCTCACCCACCGCGTCGGCGTCGCCGAGGTCGACCACGCTCACGGTCACGCCCCACGGTCCGAGGATGCGGGTGAGCAGCCGATACGTGCCGCCGTAGACGTCGTCTCCCAGCAGCACTGTGTCGCCCGGCTGCAGCAGGGCGCGCAGCAGCGCGTCCTCGGCGGCCAGGCCCGAGGCGAACGACAGCCCGTGGCGGCCGCCCTCGAGCGCGGCGAGCTGCCGCTGCAGCGCCGTGCGCGTGGGGTTGGCCGCGCGGCCGTACTCGTAGCCGTCGCGCAGCCCGCCGATCCCGTCCTGCACGTACGTGGACGAGAAGTGCACGGGCGGGATCACCGCGCCGGTCGCGGCGTCGGCGTCCTGGCCGGCGTGCACCGCGGCGGTGGCGAAGCCGTGCGGGCGGTCGTGCGGGGATGCGGTCATGGGGTGGTCCTCTCAGACGGGGAATCGATGGGCTCGGGGGCCGCGTCGCCGAGGCCGTGCGCGCGCAGCCAGTCGTCGTCGAACACCTTGCCGAGGTAGCCGCGGCCGTGGTCCGGCAGCAGCACGACCACGACGGCGTCGGCGGGCAGGTCGCGGGCCACGCGCAGGGCCGCGACGACGGCGAGCCCGCTGGATCCGCCGACGAGCAGCCCCTCCTCGCGCGCGAGGCGGCGCGTCATGGCGAACGACTCGGCATCGGACACGCGCTCGTAGGCGTCGACGACGGTCGGATCGAAGGTGCCCGGCCAGAAGTCCTCGCCCACGCCCTCCACGGCGTAGCCGTGCACGGGGCCGCCGGAGTAGATGGATCCCACGGGATCGGCCCCGACGATGCGCACCCGGCCATCCGACACCTCGCGCAGGTACCGCCCGGTCCCCGTGATCGTGCCGCCCGTGCCCACGCCCGCGACGAAGTGCGTCACGGTGCCGTCGGTGTCGCGCCAGATCTCCGGCCCGGTCGTCTCGTAGTGGCTGAGCGGGCCCTGCGGGTTGTCGTACTGGTTGGGCTTGTACGCCCCCGGAGTCTCGGCGACGATCCGGTCTGAGACGCTGTAGTACGAACGCGGATCCTCCGGCGCGACGTCCGTGGGCGTCACGACCACCTCGGCGCCGTACGCGCGCAGGACGGCCCGCTTGTCCTCGGAGACCTTGTCGGGCACGACGAAGACCGTGCGGTAGTTCCGCTGCTGGGCGACGAGCGCGAGCCCGACGCCGGTGTTGCCGCTGGTCGGCTCCACGATCGTGCCGCCGGGCCGCAGGAGCCCGTCGCGCTCGGCGGCGTCGATGATGCGCGCCGCGATGCGGTCCTTGGCGGAGCCGCCGGGGTTGAGGTACTCGACCTTCGCCAGCACCGTGGCGGCGATGCCCTCGGTGACGCGGTTCAGACGGACGAGCGGGGTGTTGCCGACGAGCTCGGCGATGCTGCGCGCGTAGCGCATGGGATTGTTCCTCTCGGTGCCGCGCGGGGCGCGGGCGCTGTCGACGGCTGTCTGCGGGCGCGCGAATGCGCTCAGCGACAACAGCGACAGGTGAGGATCACGTGGCCATCCTGCCCGCTCCGCGGCCCGGCCGGCGAAGTGTGACGGAACATTGCGTCCGCGTCCTACGCGCCGCGCACGAACTCCGCCACGAGCGGCGCGAGACCGCGGCCGATCCCGTCCGCCGGGCGCCGCGCGCCCTTCACCTCGAACGAGTGATTGGCGCCCGCGATCCACGCGATCCGCGCGTCGCGCCAGTCGGCGACCGCGGCCTCGAGCTGCTCGCGCGGCTGAACGAACGGATCGTTCTCGCCCTCGACGAACAGCTGCGGCACCGTCACGCGCGGCAGATGCTCGGCTCGCGGCTTCTCGGGCCGCCCCGGCTGGTGCAGCGGATAGCCGAGGTAGATGAGCCCCTCGACGGGGAAGTCGCCCTCGGCGGCCGCCATCGACGCCATCCGCCCGCCGTACGACTTGCCGCACGCCCACACGCGCTCGGCCCGCGTGCGCGCCTCGGCGAGCACGGCGCGCCAGGCGAGGATCGCGTGCGCGGCGGGGCCGGGCATGCGGCGGCCCGCGGCGACGTAGGGGAACTCGAAGCGCAGCGTGCGGATGCCGAGGTCGTTGAGCCCCGCCGCGAACCCCGTGAGGAACGGGTGGTCCATGCCGGCGCCCGCGCCGTGCGCGATCACGACGGTGTCGGCCGCGTCGGCGGGCCCGCTCCAGGCGGCCCCGACATCGACCGGGCCCGCCGGCAGCGCGACGGCGACGCGGATGCGGGCCTCGGCCGTCACGCGCGGTCGGCGTCGCGCCCGGTCGGGCCCTCGGAGTCGGACTCGTCGGCGCGCGGCTCGTCCGACTGGGGCTCGTCCGACCGCGGCTCGTCGGCGCGCGGCTCCGCCGGCTCGGCCTGGGGCGCATCCCCGGGCGCGGGCGGCACGGGAGCGGCCTGCGGCGGGAGCGGCGGCACGGGCGGGATCGTCGGCGCCTGCGGCGCGGAGGCCGGGCGGTCGTCGATGCGGATGCCGTAGCGCGGAGGCTCGAGGGGCGCCGGCGGCGTCGGCGCGGCGGCGCGAGCGGACGGCGCGACCCTGCCCGGGCGGTCGCCGCCGCCCAGCACGTCGCGCGCGCTGGACACGTGCGGTCCCGAGACGGCGATCTCGTAGTGGTCGGCGATCGGCGCCGTGATGCTCGTGTAGTCCCGGCGGCGGCGCGTGAGCGAGTAGGTCAGGATCTGCATCATCATGCCGATCGCGACGCCCACGAGAAGGCAGCCCAGCAGGACCTGGATCGAGAGGGTCGGCGACAGCAGCGTGATGATGGCGCCGAACATGAGCCCGAGGAACGCGCCGTTGAGCGCTCCCGACCACGCCGCGCGGGCGTAGCCCATGCGGCCCGTCACCATCTCGACCGCCTTGAGTCCCGCCCACACGATGCTGATCTCGCGCGCCGGGACCTCGGCCTCGATGAGCTTGGACACCGCCTTCTGTGCGGCCTCGTAGTCGTCGTACCGCGCCACGGTCTCGCCGACGTTCTGCGGCGTCCGGCCCGTCCCACCCAGCATGCTCATGCCTCGATCATCCCACGCGCCGCCCGCGCGCGCCTTTGCGCCGGCTATGGATGCCCTGTGCCGCGCGGTTCCAGGCGCGCCCCCGTCCCGCCCGGGCACCGCGGTCTACGCTGGGAGGCGTGAGTACGCAGAGGGTCTTCGTGGCGCGCCTGGCGGGATGCCCGGTCTTCGACCCCTCCGGCGACCGTCTCGGGCGGGTCCGGGACGTCGTCGTCGTGTACCGAAGTTCCGGCTCGCCGCGCGTGATCGGCCTCGTGTGCGAGATCCCCGGCCGCCGCCAGGTGTTCCTCTCGATCGGTCGGATCACCTCGATCTCGACCGGCCAGGTGATCACCACCGGCCTCATCAACGTGCGCCGCTTCCAGCCCCGCGCAGGCGAGCTGCGCGTCATGGCCGAGATGATCGGCCGCCGGGTCGAGTTCGTCGACGGCACGGGCACCGCCGTCATCGAGGACGTCGCGATCGAGCCGAACCGGCTCGGCGAGTGGTCGATCGGGCAGCTGTTCCTGCGCAAGCCCAAGACGAGCGCCTCGCCGTTCGCGAAGGGCCCCACGACGTCCGCCACGTGGAGCGAGGTGCGCGAGCAGCGCCGGCCCGGCGAGGCGCAGTCGGCCGAGCGGCTGGCCCAGACGTTCGCCGACCTCAAGCCCGCCGACCTCGCCAACACCCTGCTGGATCTGCCGGAGGTGCGCCTCATCGAGGTGGCCGAGGAGCTCTCGGACGAGCGCCTCGCCGACGCGCTCGAGGAGATGCCCGAAGAGGACCAGGTGCGCATCCTCGAGCGCCTCGGCGACGAGCGCGCCGCCGACATCCTCGACTCGATGGATCCGGACGACGCCGCGGACGTGCTCGCCGAGCTGCCGCAGCAGCGCCTCGAGGAGCTGCTCGAGCTCATGGAGCCCGACGAGGCCGAGGACGTGCGCATGCTGCTGCGCTACGGCCCCGACACCGCCGGCGGACTCATGACGAGCGAGCCCATCACCCTGCCCGCCGACGCGACGATCGCCGAGGCGCTCGCCCTCATCCGGCGGCACGAGCTGCACCCCGCCCTCGCCGCGAGCGTGTTCGTGACGCTGCCGCCGTACGAGACGCCGACGGGCCGCTTCCTGGGGGCCGTGCACTTCCAGCGGATGCTGCGCTATCCCCCGCACGAGCGCGTCGGAGCGATCCTCGACGACACGCTCGAGCCGCTGCTCGTGACGGCCCCGGCGGCCGAGGCCGCGCGCCGCCTGGCGAGCTACGACCTCGTCTCCATGCCCGTGGTCGACCAGGCCCACCGCCTCGTCGGCGCGGTCACGGTCGACGACGTGCTCGACTACCTGCTGCCCGACGACTGGCGATCCCAGGACGCCGACGACGAGCGCATCACCGCGCCGCCCGAGACGGGCACGATCGCGCTGCCGCCGGGAGGTGCGCGGTGATGGCGCGCGCCCGCGACCTCGAGACGCCGCGGGGCCGCACCCCGCGCTTCGTGGAGACGCAGCCCAAGGGCAGCGACCGGTTCGGTCAGGCGACCGAATGGATCGCGCGCGCCATGGGCACGCCGTGGTTCCTGCTCGGGCTCACGCTCTTCTGCGCGGTGTGGATGGCGTGGAACACGCTCGCCCCGGCGGCGTGGCGGTTCGACTCCGCCGCGCTCGGCTTCACCGCGCTCACGCTGATGCTGTCGCTGCAGGCGTCGTACGCGGCCCCACTCATCCTGCTCGCCCAGAACCGGCAGGACGACCGCGACCGCGTCTCGATGGAGCAGGATCGCCAGCGCGCCGAGCGCAACCTCGCCGACACCGAGTACATGGCGCGCGAGATCGTGGCGCTGCGGATGACGATCGACGAGCTGCGCGAGCAGCAGGTCACGCGCGAGGCGCTGCGCGACGAGCTGCGCGCGCTGCTGGGCGAGCTGGGCGACGACGGCTCCCCCGAGCCCCCGGACGAGCGGCGCCGGAGGGATCGGGCGTGACGGATCTCGCCGAGCGGGTGCGCGAGGCGGTCGGCCGCGTCTCGGATCCCGAGCTGCGCCGCCCGCTGTCCGAGCTCGACATGGTGCGCGGCGTGACCGCGGAGGGCGACGCCGTGCGCGTCGAGATCGCCCTGACGATCGTCGGCTGCCCCGCCGCCGACCGCATCGAGGCCGACGTGCGCCGCGCGGCGGAGGGCGTGGCCGGCGTGGGCGAGGTCGCGCTCGAGATCGGCGTGATGACACCCGCCGAACGGCAGGCGCTCACCGACCGGCTGCGCGGCGGGCCGGCGCGGGTGATGCCCTTCGGGCCCGACTCGCTCACGCGGGTCATCGCCGTCACGAGCGGCAAGGGCGGCGTGGGCAAGTCGACCGTCACGGCCAACCTCGCCGTCGCCCTCGCCGCGCGCGGACTCAAGGTGGGGCTCGTCGACGCCGACGTGCACGGCTTCTCGATCCCCGCCCTGCTGGGCCTGGCGCGCGGCGGCGAGATCGCGCAGCCGACGCAGCTCGACGACCTCATGCTGCCGCCCGTCGCGCACGGGGTGAAGGCCATCTCGATCGGCATGTTCCTGCAGCGCGGTCAGGACGGGCGGCTCGGCGCCGTCGCCTGGCGCGGGCCGATGCTGCACCGCACCGTGCAGCAGTTCCTCACCGACGTGTACTTCGGCGACCTCGACGTGCTGCTGCTGGACATGCCGCCGGGCACGGGCGATGTGGCGATCTCGGTCGGCCAGCTGCTCCCCCACGCCGAGGTGCTCGTCGTCACCACGCCGCAAGCCGCCGCCTCGGACGTGGCGGTGCGCAGCGGGCTCGTGGCGCGCCAGACCGGGCAGCGCGTGGCCGGCGTGGTCGAGAACATGGCGGCGATGACCCTGCCCGACGGCACGACGCTCGACCTGTTCGGCTCGGGCGGCGGCGACGAGGTCGCCCGCGCCCTGTCCGAGGACCAGGACGCCGCCGTGCCCGTGCTCGCGTCGATCCCGCTCAGCCCCGCGCTGCGCGCCTCGGCCGATGCGGGCGATCCCGTCGTCGTCGCGCACCCGGACGATCCGGCGGCCCGCGCGATCACCGGCCTCGCGGCGACGATCGCGGCCCAGCCGCGCGGCCTCACCGGTCGCCGCCTGCCCTTCTCGCCGTCCTGACCCCCGGTCGCCTCGACCGGCGAAGACGCGCCGCGGTCAGGTGGCCTCGGGGTCGTACGGGGGCGGCTCGGCGGCGCTGAAGTGGCGGCGCGCGGCGGGCCGGGCCGGGGCGATCGCCGTCGCCCCGGCGCCCGCCGCGGCGGCACCGGCCGACGGCCGTCGCGGCGCCACGGCGGTGGCCGAGACGGCGGGCTCCTCGAGCAGCGCCTCGCGGATGATGCGGCGCGGGTCGTACTGCCGGGGATCGAGCCGGCGCCAGTCGACGTCCTCGAAGTCCTCGCCCATCTCGCGCTTCACGCGCTCCTGGGCCCCCTGCATCCAGTCGCGCGCGCGGCGCACGAACTGTCCGAGCATCTCGGCGTAGCGCGGCAGTCGCTCCGGGCCGATCAGGAGCGCGGCCACGACGCCGATCAGGATGATCTTCTCGAACGACAGGCCGAACTCCACGGGGTTCATCGTACCCGTGGCGGGCGGGCCGTTCCCGTTCGCCGCGGCGACGCGCGCCACGCTCGGCCCCGCCGCGCCGTAGGCTTCTGGACATGAGCGAGCACGATGCGATCGCCCGATTCGTCCGAGAGAGCGTGACCGAGCCGGAGCACATCGCCCGCGCGCGGCAGCACGCGCGCGAGCTGGGAGCGGCGCCGGTGAGCGCCGCCGTCGGCGCGCAGCTCGCCTTCCTGGCCGCCGCCACCGCCGCGCGCACGATCATCGAGGTCGGCACGGGCGCCGGCGTCTCGGGCCTCTGGCTGCTCCACGGGGCCCCGGAGGCGACGCTCACGACGATCGACAGCGAGCCCGAGCACCTCGCCGCGGCCCGCGAGTCCTTCCAGGCCGCCCGGGTGCCATCGACCAGGGTGCGCTGGATCACCGGGCGCGCGGCCGAGGTGCTGCCGCGGATGAACGAGGCGGCATACGACCTCGTGCTCGTCGACGCCGACCCCGAGCACGTCATCGACTACGTCGCGCACGGGCTGCGGCTCGCGCGCCCCGGCGGCACGGTGCTCGTGCCGCGCGTGCTGGCGGGCGGCAAGGTGGCCGATCCGGTGCAGCGCGACGACCTCACCACCACGTACCGCACGCTGCTGCGCGAGACGCAGGAGTCGGCCGCGGTCGTCGCGGCCCTCGCCCCCGTGGGCGAGGGGCTGCTGCAGCTCACCACGGTCCGGGCCACCTGAGGCGCGCGGACACGAAAAGGCCCCGAGCATGCGCTCGGGGCCCTTTGTCTGAAGCGATCAGGCCGCGTTCACGACCTCGCCGAGGACGCCGTAGAGCTCCTTCGCCTCGTCGTCGTTGACCGAGACGACCAGCCGGCCGCCGCCTTCCAGCGGCACGCGAACGATGATGAGACGCCCCTCCTTCACGGCCTCCATCGGTCCGTCACCGGTTCTGGGCTTCATGGCTGCCATGGCGGGCTCCCTTTCCTAGGTGTCTGCGTGCTTAGTTTATCGGTCGGCCGGGTCTGGTCCATTCGCGAACGGTTAAGAACTGGTGCCGATGCCGCTCACGGCACCTGCCAGTAGCTGCTGCCCTGTCCGTACATATTCCAGATCCACCACCACTGGCCGAGCAGCCCGAGCGCCAGCACCGCGATCCGCACGCCCCGCGAGCGCACCGCGGCGAACGCGCCCCACAGCGGCGACAGCGGCGCGAGCAGCCGGAACACGCTGGACTGCGGGAAGAAGACGAGGAAGAGGTACACGAGGTAGCTCCCCGCCCACAGGCGCAGCTCCGGGCCGACGCGTCGCACCGCGCGCGGCAGGATCAGCAGCGCCGCCGCCGCGAGCATGAGCGCGACGACCGCGACGGGCGCGAGCCACGCGGGCAGACCCCACACGCCGAACCACACGTCCGCGCCCTGGAACCAGCCCTCCAGCGGCAGGAAGTGCTCGGTGCCCACCCACGAGCGGCGCCACGCGAGCTCGGTGTCGAGATAGGCGCCGGGCTCCCCCGTGACGACCGCGGCGATGACCTGCCAGGCGAAGCCCACGGCGGTCGCCAGCGCGCCGAGCGCGACGATGTGCGCGATCTCGCGCGCCGGCAGCGGGTCGTCGCGGCGCGCGAGCCAGCGGTGGATGCCGTACAGGCCCAGCAGGAGGGCGAACGCGAGCACGCCGGGGCGCGTGAATCCCATGACGGGCACGAGCAGGTAGAGCCACCACCACCGCCGCCGCACGACGCACAGCAGCGCGAGGAACAGCAGCAGCAGGAACAGCGACTCGGCGTAGCCGGCGTGGAAGAGCCCCGCGAGCGGCCCGCACGCGAACAGCACGACCGCCCACATCGCCTCGCCCTCGCCCTGCCGCACCCGCAGCAGGCGGTGCAGCGCCAGGCACGCGAGATAGCCCGACACGAACGACACGAGGAAGCCGCCGACGCCCCACGCCGCCCCGAGCGCGACGGCGACCGCCTGGGCCAGGTATGCGTAGACGGGCATGAACGCCCAGGCGTTCTCCGTCACGTGCCCGTCCGCGTCCCGCGGCAGCTCGGAGGGATAGCCGTCGTAGGCGACCGTCCAGTACCACTGCGCGTCCCACGCGAGCGCGAAATCCGACAGCGGGTTGCCGGAGGGCAGCTGCGTCTCCGGAGAGGCGAGCGCCGCCGCGATCAGGATGAAGCCGACCGTGACCAGACGCGCGGCCGCGTAGACGGCCGCGATCCGCAGCGCCGCGGGGAGCCCCCGCCAGGCCGCTCTCACGTGCCGCCCTCCGCCCGCGACCGGGTCAGGACCCGCTCAGCCACGCCCGCAGGCCGCGCTCGACCCGCTCGATCTGCGAGACGGGCACGCGCTCCTCGTCGTGGTGTGCCAGCGACGCGTCGCCCGGACCGTAGTTCACGGCCGGCACGCCGAGCGCCGAGAACCGCGCCACGTCGGTCCAGCCGTACTTCGGGCGGGCGCTGCCGCCGACGGCGCGCAGGAAGTCCCGCGCGAGGGGCGCATCCAGGCCCGGCCGGGCCGCGGCGGCGCTGTCGGTGATCTCGACCTCGTACCCCTCGAACACCGTCCGCACGTGCGCGATCGCCTGCTCGATCGTGCGGCTCGGCGCGAAGCGGAAGTTCACCTCGACCTCGCACAGATCGGGGATCACGTTGCCGGCCACGCCGCCGTCGATCCGCACGGCGTTGAGGCCCTCCCGGTAGGCGAGGCCGTCGACCTCGATCGTCTTCGGGCGGTACTCGGCCAGGCGCATGAGCAGCGGCGCGGCGGCGTGGATGGCGTTCTCGCCCATCCACCAGCGGGCGCTGTGGGCCCGGGCGCCGCGCGTGCGCACGACGGCGCGCAGCGTGCCGTTGCAGCCGCCCTCCACCTCGCCGGCGGTCGGCTCCCCCAGCACGGCGAAGTCCGCCGCCAGCAGCTCGGGCCGCTCGCGCTCGATGCGGCCCAGGCCGTTGCGCGACGCCTCGACCTCCTCGTGGTCGTACCAGATCCACGTGATGTCGACGGCCGGGTCGGTCAGCTCCGCCGCGAGCTTCAGCTGCACCGCGACGCCGGCCTTCATGTCGACGGTGCCGCGGCCCCAGATGACGGCCTCGCCGTCCTCCTCGATGTCGCGCGTGGGGAGGTTGGCGTTGATCGGCACGGTATCGATGTGGCCGGCGATCGCCACCCGCTGCGCGCGGCCCAGGTCGGTGCGCGCGACGATCGTGTCGCCGAGGCGCACGACCTCGAGGTGCGGCAGGGCAGACACCGCCGCGTGGATCGCGTCGGCGAGCGTCGTCTCGTCGTCCGAGACGCTCGGGATGTCGCAGATCGCGCGGGTGAGATCGGCGGACGAGGCGGTGAGATCGAGCGTCGGCATGCCTCCAGCCTACGGGCGCCCGGCGAGTCGCCATCCGCCGATCCGTAGGATTGAGGCATGACGGATGAGCGCTGGATTTCCGGTGTCGGGCTCGCGACGATCGCGGCCGACGGCACCGTCCTGGACACCTGGTACCCCGCCCCGCGCGCCGGCCGCGCCGATGACGCGACCGACGAGGTGGAGTCGCTCGACCGCCTGGCCGCGCCCGACGAGAAGCGCGACGTCACCGTCGAGGTCGTCACGCTCGAGATCGATCTCGATGCCGCGCCGGCCTCGACCTCCGACGCGTACCTGCGCCTGCACGCGCTTTCCCACCGCCTCGCCCGCCCCAACGAGCTCAACCTCGACGGGCTGTTCGCGCACCTGCCGACCGTGGCGTGGACGAACGCCGGCCCCATGCTGCCCGCCGACGCGGTGCGCCTGCGGCCCTACCTGCAGCGCGACGGCATCCAGGTGGTCTCGCTCGACAAGTTCCCGCGCCTGACCGACTACGTCGCCCCGGAGGGCGTGCGGATCGCCGACACCTCGCGCGTGCGCCTGGGCGCGCACCTCTCCCCCGGCACGGTCGTGATGCACGAGGGCTTCGTGAACTTCAACGCCGGCACGCTGGGCGCCTCGATGGTCGAGGGCCGCATCTCGCAGGGCGTGGTCGTGGGCGACGGATCGGACATCGGCGGCGGCGCCTCGATCATGGGCACCCTCTCGGGCGGCGGCACCCACCGCGTCTCGATCGGCGCGCGCACGTTGCTCGGCGCGAACGCGGGGATCGGGATCTCGCTCGGCGACGACTGCGTCGTGGAGGCCGGCCTGTACGTGACGGCCGGCACGAAGATCCGCCTGGAGGACGGCTCGGTCGTCAAGGGCGGCGAGCTCTCGGGCTCGAGCGGCCTGTTGCTGCGCCGCAACTCGCTCGACGGCGCCGTGGAGGCCGTGCGCCGCGAGGGCGTCGGCGTGGTCCTCAACGCCGCCCTCCACGCCTGACCCGGCCGACACGAGAACGGCCGCCCTCCCGAGGGAGTGCCGGCCGTTCGTGTGAGAACCCCTACCGTCCGCGGTACTCGCGGGCCGGGGAGCCCGTGTAGAGCTGCTGGGGGCGGCCGATCTTGCCGCGCGCGTCGAGGTTGGCCTCGCGCCAGTGCGCGAGCCAGCCGGGCAGGCGGCCGATCGCGAACAGCACGGTGAAGACGCGGGTCGGGAAGCCCATCGCCTTGTAGATGACGCCCGTGTAGAAGTCGACGTTCGGGTAGAGCTTGCGCTCCTTGAAGTAGTCGTCCTCGAGCGCGATCTCCTCGAGCTCCTTGGCGAGGTCGAGCAGCGGGTCGTGCACGCCGAGCGCGGCCAGCACCTCGTCGGCCGACTCCTTGACGAGCTTGGCGCGCGGGTCGTAGTTCTTGTAGACCCGGTGCCCGAAGCCCATCAGCTTCACGCCCTCTTCCTTGTTCTTCACCTTCTCGACGAAGCGCTTGACGCCCTGGCCGGACTCCTGGATCTGGCCGAGCATGTTCAGCACCGCCTCGTTGGCGCCGCCGTGCAGCGGGCCCGAGAGCGCCTGGATGCCCGCGGCGATCGACGCGAACTGATCCGCGCCGGTGGATCCGACGAGGCGCACGGTCGAGGTCGAGGCGTTCTGCTCGTGGTCCTCGTGCAGGATGAGCAGGCGCTCGAGCGCCTTCGCCATGACGGGGTCGATCTCGTACGGCTCGGCCATGTTGCCGAAGTTCAGACGCAGGAAGTTCTCGACGTAGCTGAGCGAGTTGTCGGGGTACAGGAACGCCTGGCCGATCGACTTCTTGTGCGCGTACGCCGCGATCACGGGGAGCTTGGCGAGCAGGCGCACCGTGGTGAGGTCGACGTGCTCGGGGTTGTCCGGATCGGAGTCGTTCTCGTAGTAGGTCGACAGGGCGGCCACCGCCGACGAGAGCACCGCCATAGGGTGCGCGCCGGCGGGCATCGCCGTGAAGAAGTTCTTGAGGTCCTCGTGCAGCAGCGTGTGGTGGCGGATGCTGTCGTCGAACTGGCCGAGCTGATCGGCCGTGGGCAGCTCGCCGTAGATGAGCAGCCAGGCGATCTCGAGGAAGCTCGCGTCGCCGTTCACCAGCTGCTCGATCGGGTAGCCGCGGTAGCGTAGGATGCCCTGGTCGCCGTCGATGTAGGTGATGTCCGACATCGTCGAGGCGGTGTTGACGAAGCCGTAGTCGAGCGCCGTGAAGCCGGTCTGCTTCGTGAACGTCGAGACGTCGATGGCGGACTTACCGTCGGTGGCGGGCAGGACGGGGAACTCCGCGGTCTTGTCGCCGACCGTCAGTACGGCCTTCTCGGGCAGGCTTCCTGCGTCGCTCACGGCGCCTCCTTGCGAATCGGGATGCTGATACTCGCTCGAATGGGCCGAGCGGATCCGCGCGCGGCCGTCATCCACCCTAGCCGCTGATCAGAGTGCCGATGACCGCAGGCGATCGGCGGCCATCCTGATGCGCTCGTCGCTCGCGGTGAGCGAGAAGCGCACGTGCTGCGGGTGGTACGGGCCGTAGAAGACGCCGGGACCGGCGAGGATGCCGAGCCCGGCGAGCCGGCCCATCGTCTCCCACGCGTCGCGGCCCTCGGTGGCCCACAGGTACAGGCCCGCCTCGCTGCGGTCGATCCGGAACCCCGCGGCCTCGAGCGCCGGCTTCAGCACGTCGCGGCGCGCGCGGTAGCGCTCGCGCTGCTCGGCCACGTGGGCGTCGTCGCCGAGGGCCGCCGCCATGGCGTGCTGCACGGGCGCCGGCAGCATGAGCCCGAGGTGCTTGCGGTTCTTCAGCAGCTCGCCGACGATCTCGGCGCAGCCGGCCACGAACGCCGCCCGGTAGCCGGCGAGGTTGGACTGCTTGCTGAGGGAGTACACGCTCAGCAGGCCCGCGCGGCTGCCGCCGGTGACGCGGGGATCGAGCACGCTCGGCACGGGGCCGGCCGCCCACTCGCCCTCCCAGCCGAGCTCGGCGTAGCACTCGTCGCTCGCCAGCACGGCGCCGAGCTCGCGGGCGCGCGCCACGGCGCGGCGCAGCTCGTCGACGCCCCACACGCGGCCGTCGGGGTTGCCCGGGGAGTTGATCCAGATGAGCTTCGCGCCCTCGGGCCACTCGTCCGGATCGTCCGCCGCGACGGCGGTGGCGTCGGCGACGGCCGCGCCCACCGCGTAGGTGGGGTACGCCGCGCGCGGATGCACGACGATGTCTCCCGCGCTCAGGCCCAGCAGCGTGGGCAGGAGCGCGACGAGCTCCTTCGATCCGATCGTCGGCAGCACGTTGCGCGGCGCGAGATCGGTCACGCCGCGCCGGCGCGCGTACCAGGCGACGATGGCCTCGCGCAGCGCGGGCGTGCCCACCGTCTGCGGGTACGCGTGCGCGTCGGTCGCGGCGACGAGGGCGTCGCGCACGACCTGCGGCGTGGGGTCGACGGGAGAGCCGATCGACAGGTCGCACAGCCCGTCCGGGTGCGCCGCGGCGCGCTCGGCGAGCGGGGCGACGGCGTCCCAGGGGTAGTCGTCGAGGTCGCGGATGCCCATCGGAGCGGCCGGATCAGTGCGCGCCGGCCTGCGGAGGCAGCGCGGCGATGACCGGGTGGTCCTTCGGGATCACGCCCACCTTGGCGGCACCGCCGGGCGAGCCGATCTCGTCGAAGAACTCGACGTTCGCCTTGTAGTAGTCCGACCACTCCTCGGGCAGGTCGTCCTCGTAGTAGATCGCCTCCACGGGGCACACGGGCTCGCAGGCACCACAGTCCACGCACTCGTCGGGGTGGATGTAGAGGCTGCGCTCACCCTCGTAGATGCAGTCGACCGGGCACTCATCGATGCAGGCGCGGTCCTTGACGTCCACGCACGGAAGGGCGATCACGTAAGTCACGTGACGATTCTACGCGCCGCCTTGCTGACCCTTCCCCGAACCGGTGCGGATGCCCCGCAGATCGGGCCAGGCGACGACGACGATCACGACCGCCGCGACGACCCACGACCAGATCACGCCGAGGGGCGCCTCGCCCGGCGCGGACTGCGGGACGACGATCGATCCGCCCGGTCCCTCGCCGGAGAACAGCATGACCATGGCGAGCGCGCCGAGCCCGGCGGCGAGCACCGTGACGCGGTCCTCGGAGAGGCATCGCACGGCGATCAGCAGGGCCAGCAGCCCCACCGCGGCCAGGATGGTCCCGAACGGCACGACGAGCCCCGCCAGGCCCGTGGGGACGACGGCGGCGGAGTGCATGACGGTGCCGACGATGCCGTAGACCGCGCCGGCGACGAAGGCGCCGGCCCACGTGAACAGGCGGATGTGCCACACGGAGCGCATGCGATCAGCGTACGCGGCGGCGCCTGTCAGGCCGCCCAGCCCACCAGCCGCAGCAGGGCCGCGGTCGCGGCGGCGGCCACGACGACGACGAGGAACGACGCGCCACGCCACAGCAGCAGGGCCGCCACGGCGATGGCGGGCAGGCGGGCGTCCACGCGGATCGCCATGCCGTCGCCGAGCGCCTGGACGGCGACGAGCGCCGACAGCAGCGCGACGGTGAGCAGATCGGTGATGCGCGCCGGGCGCGGGCGCTCCAGCCACTCCTCCGGCACGAGGTAGCCGACGAGCTTGAGGCCGACCACGGCGATGCCCGCCAGCAGGATCGCGGTCCACGCGCTCATCCCGCGGCCCCCGATCCGGTGCCCGCCGGCGCCGCCGCCCGCCGGCCCAGCCAGTTCGTCCAGCCGACCACGACGGCCACGACCGCGGCGAGCAGCACCGGCACGCCCGGCGCGAGCCAGGGCGTGGCGACGGCGGCGACCACGGCAGCCGCGGCGCCTACGGCCACGGCCTGACGCGATCGCAGCCGGGGCCACAGCAGGGCGAGGAACGCCGCCGCGGCGGCGGCGTCGAGGCCGTAGGCGCGCACGTCGCCCAGCACGTCGCCCAGCAGCGCGCCGGCGAGCGTGGTGAGGTTCCAGCCGATGAAGATGCCGACGCCCGTCACCCAGAACCCGATGCGACGCGCGGCGGGATCCTCGTGCGCGAGCGCGACGGCCGTGGACTCGTCGATCGTGAACTGCGCGGCCGCGAGGCGCCGCGGCCACGTGCGGCCGACGATCGGGTTCATCCGCGCGGCGTACACGGCGTTGCGCACGCCGAGCAGCGCGGCCGACGCGATCGCCGCCGGTCCCCCGCCGCCCGATCCGAGCACGCCGATGAAGGCGAACTGCGATCCGCCCGAGAACATGAGCAGGCTCAGCACGCATGTCTGCCACACGTCCAGGCCCGATGCCGTGGCCAGCGCGCCGAACGAGACGCCGTACGCGCTCGTCGGCAGCGCGACGGCGAGGCCCTGCCGCCACGCGCCGCGGCGCTCGGCGGACGGGCTGGTGCTCACCGGATCGAGCTTAGTGGAGCCCGTTCCGGCAGGGAATCAGGCGTTCGCGTCCTGCCGCTTGCGGCGCGAGGCCTCGCGGCCGCGGGTCGTGGCGTCGAGGATCACCTTGCGGATGCGCACGGCCTCCGGCGTGACCTCGACGCACTCGTCCTCGGCGGCGAACTCGAGCGACTCCTCGAGCGAGAGGATGCGCGGCGGGGTCATCGACTCGAACGTGTCGGCCGTGGAGGAGCGCATGTTGGTGAGCTTCTTCTCCTTGGTGATGTTCACGTCCATGTCGTCGGCGCGCGAGTTCTCGCCCACGACCATGCCCTCGTAGACCTCGTCGGTCGGGTTCACGAAGAACGACATGCGCTCCTGCAGCGCGATCATCGCGAACGGGGTGGCCACGCCCGCGCGGTCGGCGACGATCGATCCGTTCTGGCGCGAGACGATCTGGCCGGCCCAGTCGTCGTAGCCGTGCGAGATGGCGTTGGCGATGCCGGTGCCACGCGTGATCGAGAGGAACTGCGTGCGGAAGCCGATGAGGCCGCGCGACGGCACGATGAACTCCATGCGGATCCAGCCCGTGCCGTTGTTGATCATGTTGTCCATGCGGCCCTTGCGCGCCGCCATGAGCTGCGTCACGGCGCCGAGGTGCTCCTCGGGCACGTCGATCGTGAGGTGCTCGTAGGGCTCCTGGATCTTGCCGTCGGGGCCCTTGCGGGTGACGACCTGCGGCTTGCCGACGGTGAGCTCGAAGCCCTCGCGGCGCATGTTCTCGACGAGGATCGCGAGCTGCAGCTCGCCGCGGCCCTGCACCTCCCACGCGTCGGGGCGGCCGATGTCCTTCACGCGGATGGAGACGTTGCCGATGAGCTCGCGGTCGAGGCGGTCCTTGACCATGCGCGCCGTGAGCTTGTGGCCCTTGACCTTGCCCACCAGCGGCGAGGTGTTCGTGCCGATCGTCATCGAGATCGACGGCTCGTCGACCGTGATCTGCGGGAGCGGGCGGATGTCCTCCGGGTCGGCGATCGTCTCGCCGATCATGATGTCCTCGAAGCCCGCGATCACGGCGATGTCGCCGGGGCCGGCCTTCTCGGCCGGGTAGCGGTCGAGCGCCTTCGTCATGAGCAGCTCGGTGATGCGCGCGCTCTGCGTCGTGCCGTCCTGACGCACCCACGCCACGGTCTGGCCCTTCT
This sequence comes from Microbacterium sp. NPDC003461, assembly GCF_053588335.1. Classification (NCBI taxonomy): domain Bacteria; kingdom Bacillati; phylum Actinomycetota; class Actinomycetes; order Micrococcales; family Microbacteriaceae; genus Microbacterium; species Microbacterium sp. NPDC003461. Next base: position 102,666 of record NZ_JBSFPT010000003.1, read on the forward strand.
TCAGCTCGCCGTTGAAGATGCGCAGCAGCGCGAGGCGGCCGAGGAACGCGCTCGAGTCGAGGTTGGTCACCCACGCCTGCAGCGGGGCCTCGTCGTCATACTCCGGCGCGGGCACGTGCTTGAGGATCGCCTCGAACAGCGGCTCGAGGTCGTCGTTGTCGGGCAGCGACCCGTCGGCGGGGCGGTTGTGCGACGCGGCGCCGGCGCGGCCGGAGGCGTACACGACGGGCACCTCGAGCAGTGCGTCGACGTCGAGGTCGGGCACGACGTCGACGAGGTCGCTCGCGAGACCGAGCAGCAGGTCCTGGGCCTCGCCCTCGACCTCCTCGATGCGCGCGTCGGGGCGGTCGGTCTTGTTCACGAGCAGGATGACGGGCAGCTTCGCCTCGAGCGCCTTGCGCAGCACGAAGCGGGTCTGCGGCAGCGGGCCCTCCGAGGCGTCGACGAGCAGCACGACGCCGTCGACCATCGACAGGCCGCGCTCGACCTCGCCGCCGAAGTCGGCGTGGCCCGGGGTGTCGATCACGTTGATCGTGATCGGGGTGTCGGTGTGGGCACCGTTGTACGTGATCGCCGTGTTCTTGGCGAGGATCGTGATGCCCTTCTCACGCTCGAGATCGTTCGAGTCCATCGCACGCTCTTCGAGGTGCTCGTGCGAGCCGAACGACCCCGTCTGGCGCAGCATGGCGTCGACGAGGGTCGTCTTGCCGTGGTCGACGTGCGCGACGATCGCGACGTTGCGGAGGTCGGGACGGAGGGCGCGCGCCATGAAAGGGATCCTTGCGTTCTGTGGGATGTGCCCCGGAGGCGGGGCGTTCCATCCTATCGCGGCGTGGCTGGGCGGTCCGTGCGCACCGGCGGGGGGTCCGCCTCGCGCCCGACGGCGCCGTCCGCTGACGCTCAGGCGGTGACGCTCAGGCGGTGACGCTCACGGCGATCGCGGCCCACACGACGAGCACGGCGAGCGACGCGACGCCGAGCAGGTCCCACGAGCGCACGATCCGGTCGTCCGGCGCGGCGGCGGCGTTGAGCTTCATCTCGCGCAGGATCTCGGCCTCGACGTCGGCGGGCCGATCCCGCATCCGGCCGCGCGGCCGGCGGGTGGGCACGCCCCACGCCTGGATGGTCTTGCCGCCGGCCGCGGCCGTGAGGCGCACCTCGAGCTGCCACCGCATGACGATGTCGTCGATCGCGCCCCACGGCACGCGCGTGATCCGCAGGATGTTGTGCACGGTCACGCCCGCCTCGTCGGCGACGACGTGCGGCGCGTAGACGAAGACGTAGATGAACCAGAGCAGACCCAGCGGCCACGGGGCGATGAGCACGGCCTGCAGCCAGCCCCCGCGGACGGTCGCGTCGATGAGCAGGCCGACCACGAGCACGGCGGTGAGCGCGAGCCAGACCCGGCCCCAGGTGGGCCGGATCTCGCGCTTCAGCTCGTCGCCGGGCTCGTAGTCCGCGCCTGCTCCCGACACCGTCAGCGCCCCCCGAGCGGCAGCGTGGCGCCGGGGATCGCGTCGAGGAGGCGGCGCGTGTACGCCTCCTGCGGGTTGGCGAAGATCTCGTCCACGGTCCCCTGCTCCACGACCTTGCCCCGCTCCATGACGCACACCATGTCGGCGGCGACGCGCACGACCGCGAGGTCGTGCGTGATGAACAGGTAGGTCAGGCCGAGCTCGGCCTGCAGCTCGGCCAGCAGCGTGAGGATCTGATCCTGCACGAGCACGTCGAGCGCCGAGACCGCCTCGTCGAGCACGATGATGTCGGGCTTGAGCGCGAGGGCGCGCGCGATCGCGACGCGCTGGCGCTGGCCGCCCGACAGCTCGTTCGGGTACCGCATCGCCAGCTCGCGCGGCAGCGCCACCTGGTCGAGCAGCTCCAGCACGCGGGCGCGCTGGGACGCACCGTCGCCGACGCCGTGCACCTTCAGCGGCTCCGCGATGAGCGTGCCGATCGAGCGCAGCGGATCGAGCGAGCCGTACGGATCCTGGAACACCGGCTGCATGCGGCGGCGCAGGCCGAGCACATCGCGGCGCTTCAGCGTCGACGTGCTCACACCGTCGATCAGAACGTCACCGCTCGTCGGCTCCTCCAGCTGCAGCACCATCTTCGCGACGGTGGACTTGCCCGATCCGGACTCCCCCACCAGCGCGAGCGTCTTGCCACGCGGGATCTGGAACGACACCCCGTCGACAGCCCGGAACGCCTCGCTCGAGAAGCCGCCCTTGCGGATGCGGTACTCCTTGACGAGATCGCGCACCTCGACGACCGGCGCCGCCTGCGCGAGCACCTCGGTCTCGGTGGTGACGTGCTCGACGCTCGCCTGGATGCGCTGCGAGGCGAGGCTGGGCGCCGCGGCCACGAGCCGCTGCGTGTACGGGTGCTGCGGGTCCTCGAGGATCTCGCGGCTCGGCCCCGACTCGACGACCTCGCCCTGATTCATCACGATGATGCGGTCGGCGCGCTCGGCGGCCAGGCCCAGGTCGTGCGTGATGAGCAGCACCGAGGTGCCCTTCTCGCGCGTGAGCGAGGCGAGGTGATCGAGGATCACGCGCTGCACCGTCACGTCGAGCGCGCTCGTCGGCTCGTCCGCGATGAGCAGCTTCGGGTCGGCCGCCAGGCCGATGCCGATGAGCGCGCGCTGGCGCATGCCGCCGGAGAACTGGTGCGGGAACTGGTGCAGGCGGCGCTCGGCGTCCGCCAGCCCCGCCTGCTGCAGCACCTCGATCGCGCGACGCTCGACCTCCTTGCGGCCGGTGGCGAGGCCGTTCGCACGGATCGCCTCCTTGACCTGGAAGCCGATCGACCACACGGGGTTGAGGTTCGACATCGGGTCCTGCGGCACGTAGCCGATCTCGCGGCCGCGCAGGCGCTCCATGTCGCGCCGGCTCGCGCTCGTGAGCTCGCGGCCCTCGAGCGTGATCGTGCCGCCGGTGATCTCGCCCGTGCCGGGCAGCAGGTCGATCACGGCCGAGGCCGTGGTCGACTTGCCCGAGCCCGACTCGCCGACGATCGCGACCGTCTCGCCCGGGAAGACGTCCAGGTCGATGCCGTGCAGCACCTCGCGCTGCTTCTTGCCCGTGCCGAAGGCGACCTTCAGGCCGCGGATCTGCAGCAGTGCATCCGTCATGGGGATTCCTTCACTCATCGCTGTGCCCTCGCCTTCGGGTCGAGCGCGTCGCGCAGCATCTCGCCGAGCGTGATGAACGCGAGCACCGCGATCGTCAGCGCGAGCGACGGCCAGAACAGCGCCATCGGGGCGGTGCGCAGCGTGGCCTGCGCCTGGCTGATGTCGGCGCCCCACGAGACCGTGTTGCCGCCCAGGCCGACGCCGAGGAACGACAGGGTCGATTCCGCCACGATGGCGTGGCCGAGGCTGATCGTCGCCACGACGATGACCGGGGCCATCGCGTTGGGCAGCACGTGCACGAGCATCGTCTTGAAGCGCGACAGCCCGAGGGCGATCGACGCCATGACGTAGTCCGACTGCTTCACGCGCAGCACCTCGGCACGCACGATGCGCGCCGTCGAGGCCCACGAGAACCCGCCGATCGCGAAGGCGAGCGTGAGCTCGTTCCGCGCGCTCGAGAGCACCGTCATCACGACGATCGCCGCGACGATGTAGGGGATCGTGAAGAAGATGTCGCCGATGCGCGAGAGCAGCGAGTCGAGCCAGCCGCCGTAGAAGCCCGCGAGGGCTCCCATGATGAGGCCGATCGCGGTGCCGATGAGCGTGGCCAGCAGGCCGACCACCATCGACGTGCGCGTGCCCCACACGAGGCGCGACCAGATGTCGCAGCCCTGGCGGTTGAACCCCAGCGGGTGGCCCGCCGCGGCGCCGCCGTTGCTGTTGGCCAGCTGGCAGGCGCCGCCGGAGGGCGCCACCTGCGTGAACATGCCCGGCGCGACCGCCATGATGATCACGACCGCGGCGAGGACCATCGAGATCCAGAACAGCGGGCGCTTGCGGACGTCTCGCCACGCGTCGAGCCACAGGTTGCTCTTGCGGGTGCTCAGGTGGACCTGGTCGACCTGGACCTGCGCCTCCTTCACGGGCGCCACGAAATGCGTACTACTTGACATAGCGGATCCTCGGGTCGAGCAGACCATAGAGCAGGTCGACGAGCAGGTTGATGAGGACGTACACGACGACGAAGATCGTCACGAACGACACCACGGTGGGCGTCTCGTGCTTGATGATCGCCGTGTACAGCTGGTTGCCGACGCCGGGCACGTTGAAGATGCCCTCCGTCACGGTCGCGCCGACCATGAGCACGCCGAACTGCGAGGCGGTGTCGGTGACCATCGGGATCATCGAGTTGCGCAGCACGTGCACGGGGATGACGCGCGAGCGCGACAGGCCCTTGCCGTAGGCGGTGCGCACCCAGTCCTGCTGCAGCGTCTCGATCGTCGACGCGCGGGTGAGGCGCATCATCGTGGCGTAGATGCTGAACCCGAGCACGATCGCGGGCAGCCACAGGCCGCCCCAGTCGTTGTCGCTGCCGACGGTCGGCTTGAACCAGCCCAGCTGCACGCCCAGGAAGAACTGGGCGGCGAAGGCGACGACGAACACCGGCACCGCGACGAACAGCAGCGCGAAGACGAGCATGAAGTGGTCGTAGACCGTGCCCTTCAGCAGCGCCGAGGTGAGGCCGATGACGATCGCGAGGATGAACGCGATCGCGACCGCCATGATCGCCAGGCGCAGGGTCACGGGGAACGTGCGGGCGAGCGTCTCGATCACCGGCTGGCCGTTGAAGCCCACGCCGAAGTCGAGGCGCAGGATCCCGCCGAGGTAGTTCAGGTACTGGACGATGAACGGCTGGTCGAGCAGGTAGCGCGCGCGGATCTGCTCCAGCAGCTGCGGCGGCGGCTGCTTGTCGCCGAACAGCGCGGCGATCGGGTCGCCGGGCATGGCGAAGACCATGAAGTAGATCAGCAGCGTGGCCCCGAGAAAGACGGGGATCACCTGCAGGATGCGTCTGAGGATGTAAGTGGCCACCCTCGTGCCTCCCTTCTGGGGATGACGAGGTCACACGACACGGAAGAAACCCTGGCCCGCGACTCGGGCGAGGAGCACAGCAGAAAGCGGGTCCTTCGGGGGACCCGCTCGGCCATCCTCCGCTCCCGAAACTGGGAGAACGGTGTGCCGGCGACATGGTGCGAGGCGGTGGCGTGTACGCCACCGCCTCGCAGCGGATCATCTCAGGCCCGGTCAGCCCTTGGTGATGTTGTAGTGCAGCGGCACCGAGTTCCAGCCGAACTCGACGTTGTCGACCGTGTCGGCCCAGCCGCCGGTGACGTTCGAGTACCACAGCGGGGTGGCGGGCAGATCCTGGAGGAGGATCTCCTGCGCCTGCTGGAACAGCGCGTTCGCCTCGTCCGGGTCGGTCGCGCTGATGCCCTGCGACAGCAGCTCGTCGAACTCGGGGTTCGAGTAGTCGCCGTCGTTCGATCCGGCGTTGGTCGCGTAGAGCGGGCCGAGGAAGTTGTACAGGCCCGGGTAGTCGGCCTGCCATCCCGTGCGGAACGCCGTCGTGATGGTGCGGTTCGTGACCTCTTCGCGCAGACCGGCGAAGTCGGGGTACGGCGCACCGGCCGCGTCGATGTCGAGCGTGCCGGCGATCGAGTTGGCGACCGCGTCGACCCAGCCCTGGTGGCCGCCGTCCGAGTTGTAGGCGATCTCGAACGTGCCCTCCCACGGGCTGATGGCGTCGGCCTCGGCCCACAGCTCCTGCGCGCGCTCGGGGTTGTACTCCAGCACCTCGGCGCCCTCGAGCTCCTCGCTCCAGCCGTCGATCACGGGCGACGTGAAGTCGCTGGCCGGCGTGCGGGTGCCCTGGAAGATCACGTCGGTGATCTCCTCGCGGTTGATCGCCATCGAGATGGCCTGACGGCGCAGCACGCCCTCCTCGCCCTCGAAGTGCGGGAGGTACTCGGGGATCGTGAACGACTGGAAGATCGCGGCGGGCTGGTTGACCCAGTTCTCGCCGAGCTCGTTCTGGTACGTCTCGAGAGCGGCCTCGGGGATCTGGTCGAGCACGTCGAGCTCGCCCGAGAGCAGGTCGGCGTAGGCGGCGTCCTGCGAGGCGTAGAAGCGGATGTCGAGGCCGTCGTTCTGCGGCTCGCGCGGGCCCTCGTACTCCTCGTTCACGACGAGCGAGATGCCCTCGTCGTGGACCCAGGCGTCCTCGCTGGCCAGCTTGTACGGGCCGTTGCCGATGGGCGACTCGCCGAAGGCCTCCATGTCCTCGAACGCGACGTCCGGGAGCGGGTAGAAGGCCGAGTAGCCGAGGCGCTGAGCGAAGTCGGTGGCCGGCTTGTTGAGCGTGATCGTGAAGGTGTACTCGTCGACCTGCTGCAGGCCCGAGAGCTCCTCGACGTTCTCGTCCCAGCTGAAGCCCTCGATGTCCTCGAAGAAGTAGCTCGAGAGCTGCTGGTTGTCGAGCGCGGCGCCGTAGTTCCACGCCTTGATGAAGTTGTCGGCCGTGACCTCTTCACCGTCGGTGAAGGTCAGGCCCTCCTTGATCTTGACGGTGAGCTGCGTCGGCGAGTCGACCGTGATCGACTCGGCGACCTCGTTCTCGACCGAGCCGTCGGCGTTGTACGAGATCAGACCCGAGAAGATGCTGTCGAGGATCTTGCCGCCGCCGACCTCGTTGGTGTTGGTCGGGATCAGCGGGTTCTGCGGCTCCGTGCCGTTGGTGGTGACGATCGCGTCGCCGCCGGCGCCGTTGCCGCCGTCGCCGCTGCCACCATCGCCGCTCGCGCACCCGGCGAGCAGCATGCCGCCGAGGCCGAGCAGCGCGACGCCCGAAAGGGCGACCTTGTTGCGCTTCATTGGGTTTTTCCTCCAGGGAAGGGATTGAGCCTGCCCACTCGGGCGCAGGCGATAGCGACGACGATAGGCACGGTGGGACCATCGCACCAACTCGCATCGCGAACTGTTACATCGCCGTAACGCGCGCACACGGCCGCTGAGCATTCTGCTGACGGCCTGCGCGTGTGGCACGCTGGCGGGGTGGCGCGCGCACGGCTGTGGTGGGAAATCGGCATCGTCCTGGCGCTTTCGCTCGGACAGTCCGCGCTGTACTCGGTGCTCTCGCTCGTGCGCGCGCTGACGCGCGCGCCGCTTTCCGAGCAGTCGGCGGCGCTGAACCCGTCGCGGGCGGACGACGCCGTGTGGGACGCGGTCTACCGCGTGCTCGACGTCTTCTTCGACCTCGCCCTCGTCGCGCTCGTCGTGTACCTCCTGTGGGAGCCGGGCCGCAGCGCGCTGCGCCGCATCGGGCTCGACTTCTCGCGCTTCGGGCGCGACCTCGGCCTTGCCGTCGCGCTGCTCGCCGCGATCGGGGTGCCGGGGGCGGCCCTCTACGCCGGCTCGCGCGCGCTGGGCCTGACCGTGCAGGTGCAGGCGGCCGGGCTCGACGCCGCCTGGTGGACGATCCCCCTCCTGCTGCTGTCGGCGCTGCGCGCCGGGCTGCTCGAGGAGGTCATCCTGAACGGCTACCTCGGCGAGCGCTTGCGCGAGCTGGGCTGGCGCCCGTGGACCACGATCCTCGCGATCGCCCTGCTGCGCGGCGCCTACCACGCGTACCAGGGCCCGGCGATGATGCTCGGGAACGTCGTGATGGGCGTCGTCTTCGCGTGGGTGTACCTGCGCTGGCGGCGCGTCATGCCCCTCGTGATCGCGCACACGCTGATCGACGCCATCGCCTTCGTGGGCTACCCCCTCTTCGCCCCCTACCTTCCCTAGCGGCTCGGACCGGAGGAGATCCGCAAGTCTGTGCCAAGTCCGGGCGCTCGAACGGCCGGATTCGGCACAGACTTGCGGACTCGCCGCGCCCCGACTCGTCCCCAGCCCGGCGGAGGAGCGGATCGGTTCACAGATCGAGCGCCAGGAGACCGGCGCGCGGAAGGCGCTGGGACCGTGGAAGGCATGACAAGCCCGACTGCCGACGTCCTCGCCGCCTCGCTGCAGCCCAGCCCCGTGCCGCTTCTGCGGCGTTCGGATGACCGTTCGATGCGCCGCGACATCGAATCGCGAACGCTCCACCGGGTTCGCGCAGGAGTGTTCGCGCCCGCGGAACAGTGGGCCGCTCTGCCGCCCTGGCAGAAGTACCTTGCTCGCATCCACGCGCTGGCCCTGAAGCGCCCGGCCGTCGTGTTCACCCACGAGTCAGCCGCCGCGCTGTGGGGGCTACCCGTGCTCGGCGATCTCCGCACGATCCATGTGCTCGTCGCTCGCAAGGGCGATGCCCGCCGCGTGGGTAACGTCCAAGGGCACCACGCTGTCGAGGAGCCGGACCTCGCCGACAGCCTCGGCGTCTGCGCGACGACGGCGGTCGCGACTGCCGTCGACCTCGCGCGCAGCCGCCATCCCGCCTACGGGCTCACGGTGGCCGACGCGCTCCTCCGTACGGGGGCGTGCTCGCGCGAGCGCCTGCTGCTGGCGAATGACGCGCGTCGCAGCGGGCGCGGACGGGCCGTCGCAGCCTGGCCTCTCGAACATGCAACTCCGCTCTCCGAGTCCGTCCTCGAGTCGATCAGCCGCGCTGCGATCGAGTGGCTGGGGCTCCCGATCCCCCGCCTGCAATCGCGCTTCGTGATCGATGGCGCTGAGTACCGCGCCGACTTCGAGTGGCCCGATCAGCAGGTGATCGGCGAGGCCGACGGCGACACGAAGTACGCCATCGGCGACGCGGCGGATGCCGTCATCCGGGAGAAGAAGCGGGAGGATGCGCTGCGCCGCTCGATGCGCGGTTTCGCCCGCTGGGGCTGGAACGAGTTGCGGGCGCCCGAGCGTCTCGGTCTGGCGCTGGAGGCGGCCGGCGTGCCGGTGGTCCGCCCGCCCCGCACCACGCATCTGCACGGTCTCGCGCAGCTGCTCAACCGCTGAGTCCGCAAGTCTGTGCCAAATCCGCGCCGAGTACCGTACGGACTTGGCACAGACTTGCGGATTAAGGGTTGCGCGGCTCGAGGCGGGACTCGAGGCCGCGGCGCACCTGCGGCCACTCGGTCGCGAGGATCGAGTACACCATCGTGTCGCGCCACGTGCCGTCGGGCATGCGCAGGTGACTGCGCAGCACGCCGTCGAGGCGGGCGCCCAGCCGCTCGATCGCGGCGCGGGAGCGGTGGTTGTGCCAGTGGGTGCGGATCTCGACGCGCACGCAGCCGAGGTCGTCGAACGCGCGGGCGAGCAACAGCAACTTGGCGGCGGGATTGATGCCGGTGCCGTGCGCGTCTGCACGCAGCCAGGTGTATCCGATCTCCACGCGCAGATCGGCGGGCGAGACGCTGCAGATCGAGGTCATGCCGATCGCCCGGCCGGTGGCGGGCTCGACGACGGCCCAGGGCGCCATCTCGCCCGCCGTCTGCCGCGCGAGGCGGCGCTCGATCTCGGCGGGGACCTCGTCGGGCGCCGGAAGTCGCGAGAACCAGGTGCGGCGCCACAGGTCGTCGAAGGCGACCGCCTCCGCGAGGTCTGGGGCGTGCTCGGGACGCAGCGGCTCCAGCCTCACGATGTCGTTGTGCAGGACGGGTGTGTCGACGAAGGTCACCGCTCGAGCCTAGAGGCGGTCGCGGGCGACGGGAGCGTGCGGCGGGTCAGTCGTCGAGGAGCCAGTGGTGGCGCATCATGAGGGCGCGGTCGATCGCGGCGATCGGGCCGAGGACGGCCGCCGGCGCGGTCATCCATTCGGGGAAGCGGATCGGGGAGGTCTGCGGCAGGTCCGCTCCGGTGATCTCCGCGAGCCAGGGCAGGCCGACGTCGAGCAGCTCGGTCACGCCGACGAGCAGCGCGACGACGAGCACCGTCCACGACACCGCAGACACCGCCCGGCTCGCGGTCGGGTGCCGGGCGTCGACCTCCTGCCGCCACCGCTCGAGCGTCTCGGTACCCGGCTCGAGCCGCCGCTCGACACCGTCGGCCACGAGCCGCGCGCGCTTGAGCCCGTAGAGGCTGAAGGCGACCTCCACGCGCCCACCCGGCACCTCGAACGCCGCCGGCGAGGACTGCGTCGCGGTGTGCTGGCCGTCGATGTAGAGGCGCACGCGCTCGTCGAGATCGAAGTAGTCCACCGCGACGTCGTAGCGCCTTCCCGCGTGGTCGATGCCGAACGTGCTGTGCCAGAGCCTGCGGATGCCGCGCGCCCGTGGCAGCGCGCTGCCGTCGCCGGGCTCCTCCTTCTTCCCCATCACCCCCGAGATCAGGGCACGGCCGCGGGTCGCCGCGGGGGCTCCTAGGCTGGGGGCATGGCGACGCCCGACTTCATCCTGCGGCTGCGCGAGCGGATCGGGCACGATCCGCTCTGGCTCACCGGCGTGACCGCCGTCGTCGTGAGGGACGACGCGGTGCTGCTCGTGGAGCGCGCCGACAACGGCAGCGTCACGCCCGTCACGGGCATCGTCGATCCGGGCGAGGAGCCCGCCGTCGCGGCCGTGCGCGAGACGCTCGAGGAGGCCGGCGTCGTCGCCGAGCCCGAGGCCCTCGTGTGGGTGCACGCGCTGCCGCCCATGCGGTACGCGAACGACGACGTCGCGCAGTACCTCGACATCACCGTCCGCTGCCGCTGGGTGTCGGGCGATCCGCACCCCGCCGACGGCGAGAACGTGCGGGCCTGGTGGTGCCCGATCGACCGGCTGGCCGACGAGCGGATGAGCGACGACATGCGCGAGCGGATCCGCGTGGCGCTCGAGCACCCCGGATCGGCGCGCTTCGAGACGACGACCGGCCTCGAGAACGCGGCGGAGCCGGCGTGAGCGCGCATCACGCGCTCGACCACGCCGCGCGCGTCGTCACCGTCAGCGCCGTCGTGCTGCGGCACCCGGAGACCGGCGACATCCTGGCCGTGCGCAAGCGCGGCACGAGCACGTTCATGCAGCCGGGCGGCAAGCCCGAGCCGGGCGAGTCGGCGCTCGACGCGGCCGTGCGCGAGCTGCGCGAGGAGCTGCAGCTGGAGCTCGACCCGGATCGGATGACGCTGCTGGGCACCTTCGACGCGCCGGCGGCGAACGAGTCGGGATGGACGGTGCGCGGCACGGTGTTCGTGCACCCGCCCGTGTCGGAGATCCGCCCCGCCGCCGAGATCGAGGAGATCCGCTGGGTGCCCGACACGGCCGAGCCGGCAGGAGACCTCGCACCGCTCATGATGACGAGGATCCTGCCGGCCCTGCGTGAGGCCGGGCTCTAGCCAGCCGATCAGGCGAAGGCCTCGATCGGCGGGCACGCGCACACGAGGTTGCGGTCGCCGTAGGCCTGATCGATCCGGCGCACCGGCGGCCAGTACTTGGCCGCCGTGATGCCGGCCGGGAAGACCGCCTCCTCGCGCGAGTACGGGTGATCCCACTCGCCCACGAGCGCGGCGGCGGTGTGCGGCGCGTTCACGAGCGGGTTGTCGCCCGCCGGCCACTCCCCCGCAGCCACGCGCTCCGCCTCGGCTTTGATCGCGATCATCGCCTCGACGAAGCGGTCGAGCTCGGCGCGGTCCTCCGACTCCGTCGGCTCGACCATGAGCGTGCCCGCCACGGGGAACGACATGGTCGGGGCGTGGAAGCCGTAGTCGATGAGCCGCTTGGCGACGTCGTCGTTCGAGATACCCGTGACCGCCTTGAGCGGGCGCAGGTCGAGGATGCACTCGTGCGCCACCCGTCCCTCGGCGCCTGTGTACAGCACCGGGTAGTGCTCGCCCAGGCGCGCGGCGATGTAGTTGGCACCGAGCACCGCGGCGTCGGTCGCCTCCGTGAGGCCCTCGAGCCCCATCATCCGGATGTACGCCCACGAGATCGGCAGGATCGACGCGGATCCGTACGGTGCGGACGACACCGGGCCGATGCCCTCGGTCGCATCCTGCGCGAGCGGGTGGTTCGGCAGGAACGGCGCGAGGTGCGTCTTCGCCGCCACCGGGCCGACGCCCGGGCCGCCGCCGCCGTGCGGGATGGCGAACGTCTTGTGCAGGTTGAGGTGCGACACGTCGCCGCCCAGGTCGCCGAAGCGGGCGTGGCCGAGCAGGGCGTTGAGGTTGGCGCCGTCGATGTACACCTGGCCGCCGGCCTCGTGCACCGCGGCCGTGATCTCGAGCACGTCGGCCTCGTACACGCCGTGCGTGGACGGGTAGGTGATCATGAGCGCGGCGAGCGTATCGGCGTGCTCGGCGATCTTCGCGCGCAGGTCGCCGAGGTCGACGTTGCCGAGCTCGTCGCAGGCCACGACGACCACGCGCATGCCGGCCAGCACCGCCGAGGCGGCGTTCGTGCCGTGTGCCGACGACGGGATCAGGCAGACGTCGCGGTGCTCGTCGCCGCGCGAGAGGTGGTAGCCGCGGATCGCGAGGAGCCCGGCGAGCTCGCCCTGCGATCCGGCATTCGGCTGCAGCGAGACGGTGTCGTAGCCGGTGAGGTCGGCGAGCCATCCCTCCAGCTGGTGGATGAGCTCGAGCGAGCCGGCCACGTCCTCGCGCGGTGCGAACGGGTGGATCCGCGAGAACTCCGGCCACGACACCGCCGCCATCGCGGTCGCGGCGTTGAGCTTCATCGTGCAGGAGCCGAGCGGGATCATGCCGCGGTCGAGCGCGTAGTCGCTGTCGGCGAGGCGCTTGAGGTACCGCATCATCGCCGTCTCGGAGTGGTGCGTGCGAAAGACGGGGTGCGTGAGGATCTCGTCGGTGCGGCGGAGCGGGTCCGGCAGCGCGTCGGATCCCACTCCGAAGGTGCCGAAGGAGCGTTCCTCCGGCCCGCCGAAGGCGAGCGCCACGCGATGCAGGTCGGTCAGCGTCGTGGCCTCCCCGACCGCGATGCCGACGGTGTCGACGTCGACGAGCCGGAGCTGGACGCCGAGCTCGCGTGCGCGGGCGACGATCGCGTCGGCCCGACCCGGGACGCGCGCCTCGACTGTGTCGAAGAAGCTGCCGTGCACGACCTCCGCGCCGGTCTCGACGATCCAGTCCGCCAGCAGGCGGGCTCGGGACGCGATGCCCGAGGCGATCGAGCGGAGCCCGTCCGGCCCGTGGTACACGGCGTACATCGCCGCCATGACGGCCAGCAGCACCTGCGCCGTGCAGATGTTGCTCGTCGCCTTCTCGCGGCGGATGTGCTGCTCGCGCGTCTGCAGCGCGAGGCGGTAGGCGGGAGCGCCGTCCGCGTCGACCGAGACGCCGACGAGGCGCCCGGGCAGCTGGCGCTCGAGGCCCTGCCGCACGGCCATGTAGCCGGCGTGCGGGCCGCCGAAGCCGAGCGGCACCCCGAAGCGCTGCGTTGATCCCACGACGATGTCGGCGCCCATCTCACCCGGCGAGCGCAGCAGCACGAGCGCCATGATGTCGGCCGCGACGACCACCTGGCCGCCGGCGACGTGCACGGCGTCGATCGCGGCGGACGGGTCCCACACCCGCCCGGAGGCACCGGGGTACTGGATGAGCGCGCCGAACAGCTCCTCCGGCAGCGTCTCACCCGCGGCGAGGTCCACCTCGACGAGCTCGATGCCGAGCGCCTCGGCCCGCACGGCCAGCACGGCCTTCGTCTGCGGCAGGGTGTCGGCGTCGACGGCGAACAGGTTCGATCCGCCGCGCACCGCCCGGCGCGCCAGCAGCATGCCCTCGGCGGCGGCCGTGGACTCGTCGAGCATCGACGCGTTCGCGACGGGCAGGCCGGTGAGGTCTCCCACCATCGTCTGGAAGTTCAGCAGCGCCTCGAGACGCCCCTGCGAGATCTCCGGCTGGTAGGGCGTGTACGCGGTGTACCAGGACGGGTTCTCGAACACGTTGCGCTGGATCACGCTGGGCGTGATCGTATCGCTGTATCCGAGCCCGATCATCGGCGAGAGCACCCTGTTCTTCGCGGCGAGCGCCCGCAGCTCGGCGAGCGCCTCGGCCTCGCTCACGCCGGTGCGCGGCATGACGCCCGACGTGGCCTCGTCCGCGCGGATCGCGGCGGGCAGCGCCTGCGCGATGAGCCGCTCGGTCACCCGCACCTCGTCGCGCGCCGGCTCGATGCCGATCGCCTCGAGCATCGCCGCGTGGTCGGCCTCCGAGGTGCCGATGTGGCGGCGGACGTAGTCGCTCACGCCTCGCCACCCGTCAGGGCGACGTACGCCGCCCGATCCATGAGGCCGGCGAGCGGCTGGCCCGACAGCTGCACGCGCACGAGCCATCCCTTGCCGTACGGGTCCTGGTTGACGAGCGACGGGTCGGCGTCGACCTCGCCGTTCAGCGCGATCACCTCGCCGTCGACGGGGGCATAGAGCTCCGAGACCGACTTGGTCGACTCGATCTCGCCCATCACCTGGCCGGCCGTGAGCGCGGCGTTGTCGGCGGGCAGGTCGACGTAGACGACGTCGCCGAGCTGGTCGGCGGCGTAGTCGGTGATGCCGATCGTCGCGACGTCGCCGTCGACGGCGACCCACTCGTGCTCGGCGGTGTACTTGAGGGCGGCGAGGTCGGTCATGAGTTCCTCCGGTAGAAGGGCAGGGCGGCGACGGCAGCGGGGATGCGCGTGCCGCGGACGTCGATGGTCAGGTCGGTGGCGGAGGCGGCGTCCGGGCGGACGTACGCCATGGCGATGGGGTGGCCGAGGGTGGGGCTGAGGGCGCCGCTCGTGAGCTCGCCGACGCGCTCGTCGCCGCGATAGACGGGGTAGCCGGCGCGCCCGGCGCGGCGGCCCTCCGTCGTCAGGCCCACCAGGACCGGCGCCTCGGGGCGCGGTTCCTTCGCCGCCTCGCCGATGAAGCCGGTCTTGTCGGCCGGGATCACGCGACCGAGCCCGGCCTGCGCCGGGACGACGTCGCGCGAGAGCTCGTGGCCGTACAGCGGCATGCCCGCCTCGAGGCGCAGCGTGTCGCGCGCGGCGAGTCCCGCCGGCACGAGCCCGTGCGGCTCGCCCGCGGCGAGCACCGCCCGCCACAGGGAAGCGGCGCGGTCGACGGGGATCATCAGCTCGAAGCCGTCCTCGCCGGTGTAGCCGGTGCGCGCGATGAGCAGCGGCGCGCCGTCGAAGCGCGCGCTCGCCCAGGCGTAGTACCGCTGCTCGCCCCAGGGGGTGTCGAGCTCGGCGATACCGGGGGTCGCCTCGAGGATCGCCTGGGCCGCAGGGCCCTGCACCGCGAGGAGGGCGTGGAGATCCGACATGTCCTCCACGGCCACGCCGGGCTTGCCCACGACAAAGGCGAACGACCCGCCGTCCGAGACCTGCGCCCGGGTGTCGCGGAAGTCGAACTGCTGCACACGTGCCTGCAGCGCCTGCGCCACCGCATCGCGGTTGCCGGCGTTGGCGACGACGAGGAAGCGGTCGTCCGCGAGCCGGTAGACGATGAGGTCGTCGATGATCCCGCCGTCCTCGGCGAGGATCATCGTGTACTTGGCCTTGCCGACGGCGAGCGCCGACAGCCGGCCCGCGAGCGCGAAGTCGAGGAATGCCCCGGCGCGCTCACCCGTGACGAGGATCTCGCCCATGTGAGAGATGTCGAACAGCCCGGCGGCGGTGCGCACGGCGTGGTGCTCGGCGAGGTCCGAGCCGTACCGGACCGGCATCATCCAGCCGCCGAAGTCGGTGAAGCTCGCGCCGAGCGCGTCGTGCTCGGCGCGCAGCGGGGTGTCGCGCGGGGCGACGGGCGGTGACTCCATGCGGGGCTCCCTGAGTCCGGCACGCGCCGAGCGGCGCCGTGCGAACTCCCCCTCTGTCATCGGCCTGAGAGTTTCGACGGGCCGAGCCCGTCTTTCACCGTCGGCGGGAGCGTGGGCTCCGCTTTCCAGAGTGGCCCGATCTGCGCGGTACGCATACCTGAGAGATTGGCGGGGAGGCTTGCTCCTTCGGTGCCCGGCGCGAGGACCGGGGCTCTCCCGCGACAGATCATGGGGCCCGTGTGCTGTTGTGGCTCCATGCTAGGCCACGCACGTTTCGCGCGGATGACGGAACGCGCCGTCACACAGCGTCACGCGGATTCGGCGGATCGGAGCGGATCGGGGAGGATCGAAGGGTCGACACCACCGGCGGAGCGGCGCGCCGGCGGCGTGCCGCGATCTGAAGCAGGCACATGATCACCATCACCCACCTCGTCAAGAGCTACGGCCCCACGCGCGCCCTCGACGACGTCTCGCTGACCGTCGAGCGCGGCGAGATCTTCGGCGTCGTCGGCACGTCCGGCGCCGGCAAGTCCACCCTCATCCGGGCTGTGAACGGCCTCGAGAAGCCCGACTCCGGCACGGTCGAGGTCGACGGCAGGGCCATCACCGGCCTGAGCGGCGCCGCGCTGCGCGAGGCGCGCCACGGCATCGGCATGATCTTCCAGCACTTCAACCTGCTCTCGCGGCGCACGGTGGCGGGCAACGTCTCGCTCGCGCTCGAGGCGCAGGGCCTCGGCCGCGCCGCCCGCCGGGCGCGCGTCGCCGAGATCCTCGACCTCGTCGGCCTGGCCGACCGCGCCGGCCACTACCCGGCCCAGCTCTCGGGCGGGCAGAAGCAGCGCGTCGGCATCGCCCGCGCGCTCGCGACGAACCCGAAGGTGCTGCTGAGCGACGAGGCCACGAGCGCCCTCGACCCCGAGACGACCGCGAGCATCCTCGCCCTGCTGCAGCGCCTCAACCGCGAGCTGGGGCTGACGATCCTGCTCATCACGCACGAGATGGACGTCGTCAAGCAGATCTGCACGTCGGCCGCGCTCATGCAGAGGGGCCGGATCGTCGAGGCGGGCCGGCTGCGCGAGCTGCTGCGCACGCCCGGATCCGTCATCGCCCGTCAGCTGTTCCCGCTGGGCGAGGCGCCCGCCACGCCGGGTTCGACCGTGCTCGACCTGACGTTCACGGAGCTGACGGCACAGGATCCCGTGATCGCGCGGCTCGCGCGCGAGCAGGGGCTCGACATCGGACTGCTCGGCGCGGCGATCGAGACGATCGACGGCGTGCAGTCGGGCCGCACGCGCCTCGAGCTGCCCGCGGGCGCCGACGTGGCGCGCGCGATCGCGTCCCTGCGCGAGCAGGGCATCGTCGTCGAGGAGGTGGCCGCGTGATCGACGTGAACGCGCCGGATTTCTGGCCCACGCTGTTCGCCAACCTCTGGAAGGCGACGCTCGAGACGCTCTACATGGTCGGAGCCACGATGGTCGTCACCTTCGTGATCGGCCTCGTGCTGGGCGTGCTGCTCGTGGCGACCGATCGCGGCGGCGTGCTGGAGCGCCCCTTCGGCAGCCGCGCCGCGGGACGGGCGATCAACATCGTCCTGTCGGTCGTCGTGAACATCACGCGCTCGATCCCGTTCCTCATCCTCATGATCGCGCTCATCCCGTTCACGTTCCTCGTGCTGGGCACGTCGTTCGGGTCGACGGCGGCGATCGTGCCGCTGTCGATCTCGGCGATCCCGTTCTTCGCGCGGCTCGCGGAGATCGCGCTGCGCGAGGTGCCGGACGGGCGGATCGAGGCGGCCGAGGCGCTCGGCTGCACCCGCTGGCAGATCCTCACGAAGGTGCTCGTGCCCGAGTCGCTGCCCGCGATGATCCGCGGCTTCGCCACGACCGTCGTCTCGATCATCAACTTCTCCGCGATCGCCGGCACGATCGGCGCCGGCGGGCTCGGCGACCTCGCCGTGCGCTACGGCCACCAGCGCTACAGCACGGAGTACATCATCTGCGTGGTCATCGTGCTCGTCGTGCTCGTGCAGGGACTGCAGACGCTCGGCGAGTGGCTGGCCAAGCGCCTCGACCACGAGCGCTCCGCCGGTCGCGCCGCCGTCACCGCCGTCGTGGCCTCCTGATCCTTCTCACCGCCCCACCGAAAGGCACCACCATGTCCCGATTCACCCGCTCCGCGGCCGCCGTCACCGGCGTCGCCGCGCTCGCCCTGGGCCTGACGGCCTGCGGCGGATCCTCCGACGCCGAGGGCGAGGGCCTCGGCACGATCTCGGTCGGCGCCACCGCCGTGCCGGCCGGCGAGCTGCTGCAGTTCGTCGCCGACGAGCTGGCCCCCGCCGAGGGCCTGACGATCGAGATCCAGGAGTACAGCGACTACAACACCCCCAACCCGGCGCTGTCGCAGGGTGCGAACGACGCGAACCTCTTCCAGCACGGGCCGTTCCTCGACCTCTACAACGAGGACGCGGGCGACGACCTCGTCAATGTCGGCCCCGTGTACCTGCCGCCGCTGGCGCTGTACTCGGAGAGCGTCGAGTCGCTCGAGGACCTGCCGGAGGGCGCGACGATCGCGCTGCCGAACGACGCCTCGAACGAGTCGCGCGCGCTGCTGCTGCTCGCCTCGGCCGGCCTCATCGAGACCACCGACGCGCCCACGACGATCAGCGACATCACGGCGAACCCGAAGGGCTTCGAGTTCAGCGAGATCGACGCCGCCACGCTGCCGGCCGCGCTGCAGCAGATGGACGCCGCCGTCGTCAACTTCAACTTCGCCTCGGCCGCGGGCATCTCCAGCGACCTGCAGCTGCTGAGCGAGGGCCAGGACAGCGAGTACTTCAACATCCTCGCCACGCGCCCGGAGCTCGAGGACGACCCCCGCGTCGAGAAGCTCTACGAGCTGCTCACGTCGGACGAGACGAAGGCGTGGATCGAGGAGACCTACGACGGTCTCGTGATCCCGGCCGAGTGATCTCAGCAGTGTGATCGCCGCCGAGTGATCCCGGCCAATCCGGACCTGCCCGCCGACGCGGATACCCTCGTAGCGTGAGTGAGGGTATCCGCGTCGCGGTCTCGACCGTGATCTTCTCCCTGCGGTCGCGCCCGGAGGCCCCCGACGCGCTCATGCTGCCGCTCGTGCGGCGCACGCGAGACCCGTTCCGCGGCGACTGGGCGATCCCGGGCGGCTGGCTGCGCGAGGACGAGGGGCTCGACGACGCCGCGGCGCGCACTCTCGACGGGACGACGGGGCTGAACGCCAGCTACCTCGAGCAGCTCTACGCGTTCGGCGACGTCGACCGCTCCCCCGGCCGCGTCGTCTCGATCGCGTACTGGGCGCTGCTGCGTCAGGACCTCGTCGACGCGCAACTGTCCTCGCGCCCCGCGCCCGAGAACGTCGCGTGGTTCGACGTCGACGCGCTGCCCGCGCTCGCGTTCGACCACGACCGGATCGTCGCGTACGCGCTGTGGCGGCTGCGCAACAAGGTGGCCTACAGCCGCATCGCGGCCGGCCTGCTGCCCGACGAGTTCACGCTGACCGAGCTGCGCGAGGTGTACGAGGCGGTGCTCGGGCGGCGCCTGGATCCGTCGAACTTCCGCCGCCTCATCGAGGGCTCCGAGGCGCTCGTGCCCACCGAGTCGTTCCGCACGGGCAAGCACCGCCCCGCCCGGCTGTTCCGCTACAACGCCGAGGTGGCGCTGGCCGAGAACGGTCCCCTCGCGTGAGCGGCGCGGCGGTCACGGTGATCGTGGCCGGCTGGAACATCGCCCCCTACGCCGACGAGGCACTGACCTCGCTGCGCGCCCAGACCCGCGAGGACTGGCGCGCGATCCTCGTCGACGACGGCTCGGACGACGGCACCGGGGCGGACTTCGACGGCTTCGCGGCGCTCGATGCGCGCTTCACCGTCGTGCACCACCCGGAGCGGCGCGGACTGGGCGCGGCGCGCAACGCCGGGCTGGAACGGATCGACACCCCCTTCGTCGGCTTCCTGGACGCCGACGATGTGATGGAGCCCGACGCGCTCGCCCTGCTCGTGGGCGCGCTCGAGCGCAGCGGCAGCGACATCGCCGTCGGCGCCTATCGGCGGCTGCGCCCCGCCACGCGCGGCTACCTGCTCGGCGACGTGCAGCCGTGGGTCGCCGCCTCGACCGCGCCACCGCGCGCGGGCGCGACGCTGGCGGAGCATCCGGAGGTCGTCAACAACATCGTCGCGTGGTCGAAGGTCACCCGCGCCGAGATGTGGCGCGGGCTGCGATTCCCGGCGGGGCTGTACGAGGATCAGCTCATCGCGCAGGAGCTGTACACGCGGGCGCGGCGGATCGACACGGTCGCCGATCCCGTCGTGCGCTGGCGGGTGCGCCCGGACGGATCGTCGATCACCCAGGGCGAGGCCCGCATCGAGGTGCTCCGCGCGGTGCTGGCCGCCATGCGCGCCGGTCTCGAGGTGCTGCGCGAGCGCGGCCCGGAGGCCGCGGTCCTCGCGCGCGCCTCCACGATCCTCGGCATGGACGTGCCGCGTCTCGGGGGGCACGCGCTCGACCACCCCGATCCCGCGTACCCGGCCGAGCTGGAGGCGTTCCGCCGCGAGGTCGCCGCGCTGCTGCCCTGATCGGGCATCAGGCCTCGGGCACCTCCGGATCGGCGGGCGGGAGCGCGATGGCGCCGGTCGCGAGCGCGGTCCCCTCCGCGGCGGGCTCGTCGGGAGCGCGGTCGGCGCGGCGCCCGGCCTCGGCCGGTCCCTCCTCCGCGGCGACCTCCGCCTCGATCTCGTCCTCCGTCTCGAGCACCCGCGTGGAGGCAAGCTGCTCGGCCGCCAGCTCGGCGTACAGCCCGCCGCGCGCCAGCAGCTCGGCGTGCGTGCCCGACTCGACGATCCGGCCCGCCTCGACCACGTGGATCACGTCGGCGTCGATGACGGTCGAGAGCCGGTGCGCGATCGACAGGGTCGTGCGGCCGCGCGCGGCCGCCTCCAGCGCCTCCTGCACGATCCGCTCCGACACCGTGTCGAGCGCACTCGTGGCCTCGTCCAGCAGCAGCACGGGCGGGTCCTTCAGCAGCACGCGCGCGATGGCGATGCGCTGCTTCTCGCCGCCCGAGAGGCGGTAGCCTCGCTCCCCCACCACCGTGTCGTAGCCCCGCTCGAAGCCCGCGATGACGTGGTGGATGTTCGCCTGGCGGCACGCCTCCTCGATCTCGGCGTCGCTCGCGTCCGGCTTGGCATAGCGCAGGTTCTCGCGGATCGTCGCGTGGAAGAGGTAGGTCTCCTGCGACACGATGCCGACGTGGTCGATGATCGACTCCTGCCGCAGCGCGCGCACGTCCGCGCCCGCGAAGAGCACCGATCCGGACGAGGCCTCGTACAGCCGCGGCGTGAGGTACAGCACGGTGGTCTTGCCCGCGCCGCTCGGCCCCACGAACGCCACCTGCTGGCCGGGCTCGGCGACGAAGCTCACGCCGTCGAGGGTGGGGCGCGAGTCGCCCGACGCGTCCGGGTAGCGGAAGGTCACGTCGCGGAACTCGATCCGCCCCAGCGGCCCGGGCGCGTCGGCGACGGAGATCGCGCCGGGGGCGTCGGTGATCGCGGGCTTCAGGTCGAGGTACTCGAAGATGCGCGCGAACAGGGCGGCCGAGGTCTGCACCTCCAGCGCCACGCGCATGAGGCTCGTGAGGGGCTGCAGCAGGCGGGCCTGCACCGTCGTGAACGCGACGATCGCGCCGGCCGTGATCGCGCCGGGGTCGCCGACCATGATGACGCCCGCCACGAGGTAGATGACGGCGGGCACCGACGCCATGAGCACGTGCACGACGGCGAAGAAGCCCTGGCCGCTCATCGCCTGGCGCACCTGCAGGCGGATCTGGTTCGCGTTCTCCGTGGCGTACCGTGCGGACTCGGCGCGCTGGCGGTTGAAGGACTTCGACAGCAGGATGCCCGAGACGCTCAGGGTCTCCTGCGTGATCGCGGTCAGCTCCGACAGCGATTGCTGGGTCTGCGACGCGATCCGCGCCCGCACCTGGCCGACCCGGCGCTGCACGAACACGAGCGGGGGCATCACGACGAGCGCGATGAGCGTGAGGCGCCAGTCGATCAGCAGCATCGCGACGAGCGACGCGATCACCGTGACGGTGTTGCCGAGGATGCTCGTGAACGTGCTCGTGAGCACGCCCGAGACGCCGCCGACGTCGTTCTGCAGGCGGGACTGGATGACGCCCGTCTTCGTGCGCGTGAAGAAGCCGAGCTCCATCGCCTGCAGGTGCTCGAACATGCGCACGCGCAGGTCGCCCGTCACGCGGTTGCCCACGTTCGAGGTGAACCACGTCTGCACGACGCCGACGAGCGCGCTCAGCACGTAGAGGCCGATGATGAGCGCCACGAGCCGGCCGAGCAGCCCCATCTGCACGCCGCCCTCGGCGGGGAACAGCGCGTCGTCGAAGACGCGCTCGATGATCAGCGGCGGCACGACGCCGAGGGCCGCGCCCACCACGACGAGCAGCGCCGTGACCGCGATCCGCCCCCGGTACGGCGCGAACAGGGCCACGACGCGCCGCCCGAGGTCGGGCACGGCCGGCGCCTCGGCGTTCTCGCGGCGCAGCGCCGCCTCGTCCACGCCGCGCATGCCACCGCGGCCGCCTCCCATGCCTCGCCCCATGCTCACCCGCTCAGACTAGGGCCGGCCTGCGACGCGGTCTCTGAGGGTGGCGTCAGTTGACGAGCGAGTGAATTGTCCGCGGATCGGGAATCGAGCGGATCGGGCCGCAGTTAGGGTTGATCGTCGCCCGCGAGAGGACGAATCTGGGATCCTCTGGCCCGGGGCGACTTGTCTTCTTCAGCACGGAGTACTCCTTGACGACTGATACCGGAACCGTTCGCGCCGTGCCGGCGCCCGACACCATCGACCCGCGCGGCATGCGGGTGATCTGGCTGCTGCTCATCGCCGCCTTCGTCGCGATCCTCAACGAGACGACGATGGGCATCGCCATCCCGCACCTCAACGAGGACCTCGGCCTGCCGCCCGAGCTCGGCCAGTGGATGACGAGCGCCTTCATGCTCACGATGGCCGTCGTCATCCCCACCACGGGCTTCATGCTCGTGCGCTTCACCACCCGCCAGGTGTTCCTCGCGGCGATGATCTCGTTCACGCTCGGCACGCTCATCTGCCTCGTGGCGCCCGGCTTCACGCTGCTGCTCGTCGGCCGCGTGGTGCAGGCCGCCGGCACCGGCGTGATGATGCCGCTGCTCATGACGACCATGATGAACGTCGTGCCGCCGCATTCGCGCGGTCGCATGATGGGCCGCGTCGGCCTGGTCATCTCGCTCGCCCCCGCCATCGGCCCCACCCTCTCGGGCGCCGTGCTCGAGACGCTCAGCTGGCGCTGGCTGTTCGCCATCGTGCTGCCGATCGCGCTCATCGCGCTCGCGCTGGGCGCCAAGTGGATGCTCAACCTCGGCGAGACCACCCACGCCCCCATCGACATCCTGTCGATCGTGCTCTCGGCGCTCGCCTTCGGCGGCATCGTCTTCGGCCTCAGCCAATTCGGCGGGCACGGCGAGGGCGCGGCCGGATCGGCGACGATCGGCTGGATCGTCATGGCCTTCGGCGCCGTGGCGCTGGCCCTGTTCGTGTGGCGCCAGCTCGCGCTCCAGAAGAAGGACGACGCCCTGCTCGACCTGCGCGTGTTCCGCTCGCGCAACTTCGTCGTGGCGGTGACGATCATGGCCGTCGTCGCCTTCTCGATGTTCGGCACGCTGTCGCTGCTGCCGCTGTACCTGCAGAACGTCGCGGGCCTGGACTCGCTGCAGGCCGGCCTCGTGCTGCTGCCCGGCTCGGTGCTCATGGGTCTGCTCGGCCCCGTCATGGGGCGGATCTACGACGCGCGCGGCCCGAAGACGCTGCTCGTGCCGGGCACGATCATGATCGCCGCGGCGCTGTTCGTGTACTCGACGCTCGGCGAGAACACGCCGATCGGCGTGCTGATCGCCGTGCAGATCGTCATGTCGCTGGGCCTGGCCAGCTCGTTCACGCCGCTGTTCTCGGCCTCGCTCGGCTCGCTCGAGCGCCGGCTGTACTCGCACGGCTCGGCCGCGCTCAACACGCTGCAGCAGGTGGCGGGCGCCGTGGGCACGGCCCTGCTCGTCTCGCTGTACTCGACGGCGCTGCACCTCGGCGAGGCCGAGGGCATGTCGATCGCCGACGCCGGCGCCCCCGGCGCGCGCACCGCGTTCCTGCTCGCGGCGATCGTCGCGCTCGTGCCGGTCGTGCTGGCCTTCTTCATCCGCAAGCCCGCGGATCAGGAGGGACCCGGCATCCCCGCCGGACACTGATCGAAACGCGGATCCCCGGGGGCGGGCTCAGGTCAGCCCTCGGGGATCTCGCATACCCCGCCCGCGCACATGCCCGCGCCGTGCGCCCCGCCCACGAGGGTGAGGGGCTTCGGCGCGAGGGGTGTCGCGGGCGTCGCCGCGGGATGCGCCGCCGGGTTCGCGCCGTCGTCGGCGCCGTGGTGGTGCTCGAATGCCATCGCGCCAGGCTAGACCCGCCGCAGCCGCACTCAGCGACGGCGCGCGGCACTCACCGTCGCGGCGGCCGTCACTCACCGGCGCGGCCGCGGCCACCGTCCACATCTGCGCGCATGCCGGCGCGACCGGTCTAGCGACGCGTGTCGGCACACGCAACCCCCGTGACGCGGCGCGGCGCCCTTCGTAATGTCGGCCATGATCCCCCGAAACGACGAAACGAGGAGGCACCATGGCCGAACTCACCGGCAAGCGCGTGGCATTCCTGCTGACCGACGGCTACGAGGACAGCGAGCTGACGAGCCCGTGGCAGGCCGTCACCGAGAGCGGAGCCGAGGCGGTTCTCGTCTCGCCCGCAGAGGGCCAGATCAGCGGCAAGAACGGCCACACCCAGCCCGTCGACCTGCCGGTCTCGCAGGCGACCAGCGGCGACTTCGACGCCCTCGTCCTGCCCGGCGGCGTCGTGAACGCCGACCACCTGCGCATGGACGGCACCTCGGTGGAGTTCGCGCGCTCGTTCTTCACCGAGCACAAGCCCGTGTCGGTCATCTGCCACGGCGCGTGGATCCTCATCGAGGCCGACGTCGTGCGCGACCGCACGATCACGAGCTACCCCAGCCTGCGCACGGATCTGCAGAACGCCGGCGCGAACTGGGTCGACGAGGAGGTCGTCGTCGACGCGGGGCTGGTCTCGAGCCGCACGCCCGACGACCTGCCCGCCTTCTGCGACAAGACCGTCGAGGAGATCGCCGAGGGCAAGCACGCCGAGCAGCACGCGTGACCCGTCGGCGGCCGCCGTCCCGCGGGTCGGCGGCCGCCGCGGCGCGCGTCCGCGCGATCGACGCCCGCGGCCGCGCCCACTCACCCTGGCACTCAGCGTTTGGACCGCCGGGCCGTGCAGGATCGGGCGAAACCTACCATCGAGAGCGCGGCCGCATCGAGCCGCGGCGAGCTGCATGACGCAGAGATGAGGGGCGGCCCGATGACCACGACGCTGAACGACCAGGCATGCCTGGACCTGCTGGCCACGGGATCGGTCGGCCGGTTCGGCTTCGTGCGCGACGGACGGGTGCTCATCATCCCCGTCACCTACCGCTACGACGGCTCGGACATCATCGTGCGCACGGGGACCGAGGGCGTGCTCGCCGGGCTGCCCGACGAGGACGCGCCCGTGACCTTCGAGGTGGACTACCACGACCCCAACCGCGGCGCCGGCTGGAGCGTGCTGATGCACGGCTCCGTCACGACGATGGACGACGACGAGGTGGCGGCCAGCCCGGCCGCGCGTGGGCTGGTGCCGTGGGCGGGCGGCGACCGGCCGCGCTACCTGCGCTACCGCATCGCGGCCGTCTCGGGCCGGCGCGTGCGGCGCGAGGACGGTCACGCCTCCGGCTGATCCGCCGGGGCGGATCGGTCACTCCGTCGCGTCGGCCTCGGTCTGCTCGAGGTGCGTGCGCGCCGCCGCGACGACCGCGCCCAGCCCCTCGTCGTCGCTGACGCGCTCCTCGCCGACGGCATCGGAGGTCGCGTAGCGATGCACGACCTCCACGAGATCGAGCGTGAACTGTGCACGCTCCTTCCGCCCCATCGTCTTGAGCTGCTGTTCGATCTCCGCCGCGAGCATGGTGTCGAGTGCCATGCCGCGACCGTACGCGCCGCGCGGGCCCGGCCGCCAGGGCTTGCGCTCCCGGCCGGGCGCGGTTAGCGCGCGGCCGGGAGCCGGGCGCTCAGGCGGCGTCGCGCGGGGCGACGCGCTCGGTGCGCGCGTCGCGGTCGTACTCGTACACCGTGCGGCCGTCGATGAGCACCCGCGCGGGCCGCGCCATGACGTCGAGCGGCTCGCCGTTCCACACGACGAGGTCGGCCCGCTTGCCGGCCTCGATCGATCCGAGCTCCGCGTCCACACCGAGCACCCGCGCCGGGTTGATCGTGATCGCCTCGAGCGCCGTGCGCTCGTCGAGCCCCTCGCGCACCGCGAGCGAGGCCTGGTGCACGAGGAAGTTGATCGGGATGACGGGGTGGTCGGTGATGATCGAGATCTCGACGCCCGCCGCCGCGAGCTTGCCGGGATTGGCGATGGAGCGACCGCGCAGCTCCATCTTCGACTTCGTCGTGAACAGCGGCCCGATCAGCACGGGCACGTCGCGCTCGGCGAGATAGTCGGCGACGACGTGTGCCTCGGTGCCGTGGTCGATGACGAGGCGGTAGCCGAACTCGTCGGCCAGGCGCACGGCCGTGACGATGTCGTCGGCGCGGTGCGCGTGCTGACGCCACGGGATCTCGCCGCGCAGTACCGCCGCGAGCGCCTCGTTCGTGAGGTCGACCTCGGCGGGCTTGCCCTCCTCGGCGGCGTCGTGCTTGCGCATGTAGTTCTGCGCCGCGACGAAGGCCTCGCGGATGATCTTCGCGTTGCCGAGGCGCGTCGAGGGCGTCTGCTTCTTCTCGCCGTAGACGCGCTTGGGGTTCTCGCCGAGCGCGGACTTCACGCCGGCCGGGGCGCGCAGCACCATGCGGTCGACGATGCGGCCGTGCGTGCGCAGCACCGTCGCCTGCCCGCCGATCGGGTTGCCCGATCCCGGGTTCACGCCCACCGTCGTCACGCCGCCGGCGAGCGCGACGTCGAAGCCCTCGTCGAACGGATCGATCGCGTCGATCGTGCGCACGGCCGCCTGGTTCGGGCCGGTCATCTCGTTCGTGTCGCTCGCGGCGGCGCCGTCGCCCTCGGGGTGCACGCCGAGGTGCACGTGCGCGTCGATGAGCCCGGGCGTCACCGTGGCGCCCTGCAGGTCCACGACCTCCGCGCCCTCCGGCACCTCGACGTCCGCGCCGGCGGCGGCGATGCGGCCGTCTTCGCCGACGACGATCGTGCCGTGGTAGGGATCGCCCACCACGGGGATCACGTGCGCGTTCGTCAGGGCAAGGGTCATGGGAAACCTCCATCGGCGGCGGGTGCGAGCGGGGCACGGACCCTCCCGATCCCGCTGACACGGCGATCCGACGGTCGTGCGCCCCGTCTCATCCTGGCACCGGCACTCCCGGTGGCCGCGCAGGTCGCCGCGCGTCAGGCCAGGCCGAGCGCGTCGGCGACGCGCAGGACCTCGTCGCGCGCCTCTTCCCGGAGGCCGCGGATCGGCAGCGGCAGGCAGTCGGGCGGCACGAGCCCGCGGTGCTCGGCGATCGCGGCGATCACCCGCACGCTGCCGCCGTGGGCGATGAACAGCTTCCATAGGGGCGCGAGCCGCGCCGATTCCGCCCGCGCGGCCTCGGCGTCGTCGCCCGCCGCGGCGCGCGCGATCCGCAGTGCCGCCTCGGGCAGGGTGCCGGCGATCACGGAGTACCAGGCGTCGCAGCCGGCCAGCAGCCCCTCGGCGGCGAGCGCGTCGCCCGAGACGCCGATCGTGACGTGCGGCGGGATCACCGCGCGGATCGCCGCGACGTGCGCCCGGGCCGCGAATGGCTCCGTGGGGACCCCGGGGATCTTGATCGAGGCGACGCCCGGCAGCTGCGCGATCCTGCCATACAGGTCGTTCGTGAAGGCGAAGCGCGTGGTGCGCGGGTTGTCGTAGACGACGATCGGGAGCGTCGTGGCCTCGGCGACCGTGCGGAACAGCTCGAACACGTCGTCGTCGGTGAGCGGCTGGTACGTCATCGGCGCGAGCAGCACGCCCGCCGCTCCCGCGTCCTCGGCGTCGGCGACGTGGCGCAGCACGTGCGACGTGCGCAGCGCGCCCACGCCGACGAGCACGGGGGTGTCGCCCGCGCGCTCGACGGCGATGCGGGCGACGCGAGCGCGCTCGTCCGCGTCGAGGTACGCGTAGGAGCCGGTCGAGCCCAGCGCGGTGATCGAGTCGACGCCCGACGCCGCGAGTCGCTCGACGAGGCCGGCGAAGGCCGTCTCGTCCACGCGATCGTCGCGCAGGGGCGTGAGGGGGAACGCACTGAGGCCGCGGAAGGGTCCGGTCATCCCCTCATCCTCCCGCACCGCGCGGCTCAACCGTCCTGCTCGATCCCGGCGAGCAGGTGCGACAGGCCGTACTCGAACGCGCGCTCGACGTCTCCCCCGAGGCGGAAGGCGCCCGCCAGCTCCATCTGCAGGAAGCCCGTCGCCCAGGCGGTGAGCAGTCGCGCGGCGTCGAGCGCGTGCTCCTCGCCCACCTGCGCGGCGGCGGCGCGGATGACCGGCTCCGCCGAGCGCTGCAGCGCCCCCTGCGGCGCGGAGGGGGTGAACATCAGCCGGAACGCCTCGGGGTGCTCCTTGGCGAACGCGCGATACGCGGTGGCCAGCCGGGGCAGGCTCGGGGCAGCCGCCTCGAACCGCTCGGTGAGATCTGCGATCGCCGCCTCCGTCACCGCGACGAGCAGCGCATCCCTGCCCGCGAACCGCTTGTACAGCGACGGCGCGCGCACGCCGACACGCTCGGCGACCGCCTGCATGGTGAGCCCGGCCGCCCCGGCCGTCTCGACGATCTCGCGCGCGGCGGCGACGACCTCCTCGTTCGTGGTGCGCGAGGACGGGTTGTTCACCCGGTGCCCGAGCTCGAGCCGCTCGAGTCCGCCCTCGGCCAGCGCCCAGTCGGCCACGGTCGCCGCGGCCCGTCGCATCCAGCCGCGGCCGCGCGAGGCCGCCGCCATCCAGTACCAGAACCACCCGTTCCGGTTCTTCTCATCCACGCTCACGCACACGAGGCCGGCGAGCCCGTCGTCGGTCGCGACGACCCACGGACGATGCGCCGACCCCGGCGCCAGGAGATTCCCCACGTACCGCTCGGCATCGGCCGGCGTCGCCACGTCTCCCTGTCGAGCCATGTCGGCGTTCGAGCGGAAGGCGGCCGGCACTCCGCCGGCGTCATCTCGGCGCAGCGGCCGCAACCACACGCCCTCATCCGTCGTCATGCCCTTTCCCCTCCTCATCGACCGAGATCGCATTGTCGCATTTCGCGCGATGTCGGCGCCGCCGTCGAGCGCTGGCTCCAGGCAGAGCCCGCGCACCGAGTCGGCCGCGCCCGCGTCGATCCGCCCCGCTAGAGTCACGGTATGGCGAACGCAGAGCGCCCGAGGCGCATGATCCATGCGACGGATGTCCTCGAGGGCCGGTGGACGGGCGACGGGTATCCGTTCCGCTACGTCGTGGTCTGGTACAACAAGGAGCTCGTGGCCAAGGCCCGCAACAAGATGATGGACACCCTCCTCTCCGCGGTGGAGCTGCTCGAGACCCGCGGCTGGGAGCTCGTGACCGTCGACGAGGCCGTGAGCGTGGCGTGCCTGCGGCGAGCACACCCCGCTCCCCCGCCGTTCCCGCCGCGCTGATCCGCAACGCGCGAGGACCCCGGCACCCACCGAGGTCCTCGCCTTGGCATCAGCCGGCGTACGCGGAGGCGACGTCGACGCTCCACGTGACGCCGAACGCGTCGGTGAGCATGCCGAAGCCGGCGCTCCACTCCGACGCCGCGAGCGGCTCGACGATCGTCGCGCCCTCCGCGAGCTTCTCCCAGTAGCCGCGTGCCTCGTCGAGCGAGTCGGCGCGGACGGCGACGAAGAACGGCTGATCGGTGTTGGTCGTCCCGTGCTCGCGGGCCGTGCTGCCGGCGAAGGGCTCCGAGCGGCCGGGGATGTCGTACGCCATCACGCGGAAGCCGTTGTCGGCCTCGACCGATCCGAAGACGACCTTGGCCGCGTCGGGCGCGTCCTGCGGTATGCCGACCTCGCCGTAGGTCGTGACGTGGATCCGCCCGCCGAAGACGCCCTGGTAGAACGTGAGCGCCTCGCGCGCGGTGCCGGGAAGGTTGAGGTGGGTGGTGGTGGAAAGGGACATCGATCGCTCCTGATGACGGATTGTCGGCGGCGTTCTCGCCGTCGTCAGCGATCCTCACCGATGTTGAGGACAGGACCGCTCCGCTACTGCGAGAATGGTGATCCCATGAAGACGACGGCCCGCCTGCTGACGCTGCTGTCGCTGCTGCAGGTGCCGCGCGACTGGCCGGGCGGCGTGCTCGCCGAGCGCCTCGGCGTGACGACGCGCACCGTGCGGCGCGACGTGGATCGGCTGCGCGAGCTGGGGTACCGCATTCACACGCTGAGGGGCCGCAGGGGGCCGACCACGTCGTAGCGGGCGATGACGAAGTCGCCGTTGCGGTCGCACTCCTGCAGCGCGAGGTCGTAGGCACCGCCGAACAGCGGCTTGCCCGAGCCGAGCGTCACGGGCGCGATCGACACCATCACCTCGTCGAGCATCCCGGCCGCGGCGAACTCCGCCGCGAGGCCGCCGCCTCCCATCACCCACACGTCGCGACCGTCGGCCGCCGCCTCGAACACCGCGCGATGTTCGGCAGGCGATCCGGAGACGAACGACACGTGCTCGTTCGCGGGTTCCAGCTCGCGATGCGTGAACACGTAGGTGGTCATCTCAGGCAGCCAATCGGGTTCATGCTCGAGCACCCATGTGTAGGTGGTCGACCCCATGACCTGCGCCCCCACCTCGGCGAGGAACGCGGTGGTGTTGCCCGGGCCGTCCTCCTGCAGCTGCTGCTTGAAGAGCCAGGCGAGCGAGTCCTCGTCGTCGGCGAGGAACCCGTCGAGGGTGGTGGCGGTGTAGTAGCGGTAGCGAGTCATGGCGTCCTCCTGGACGGCACGCTAACCGCCACCACCGACATCCGCGTGACTCGTCGTCAGCCGTCGCCCTGGAGCACGTCGCCGCGGGGGATCGGGATGACGGCATGCGCCTCGTAGCCGGCGGGAACGGCGTGCCCGAGTGTCGGGCCGAACCCGTCGAGGAGCGCGCCGATCCACTCGCCGGCGGTGGGGTCCGGATCCCACGAGGCTCCCGCGGCCGTCAGGTGCTCATCCATAGACGGCACGCTATCCGTGGGCGACCACGGTCATCGAATGATCCTTCACCCGTTGGCCTTCCACGGATCGACCAGTTCAACGCCGGTATGCGCGAAGTCCTTGGCGTTCCGCGTCGCGCAGGCCGCCTCGTGCGCGAGACAGATTGCGGCGATCTGCGCGTCGGCGGTGCTGATCGGCATACCCACCGATTCCCGCTTCACGAGCAGGTCGGCGTAGCGTTCGGCCGCCTGGTCGTCGAAAGGCAGGACGGCTCGACTGGCCCGGTACGGGTCGAGCGCTGCGGCGATGCGCCTCGTCAGCTCTTCCTTTCGCCGACCGTCCGGAAGCCGGTGCACACCCGCGAGCAGTTCCGCGAGCGTCACGGACGTGATCGCGACGTCACCCGTCAGCGAAGCGAGCCAATCGACCACGCGCGGCTCCGGCGAGGGCCGGAAGATCTCGGAGATGACGTCCGTGTCGAGGACGATCACTCGAAGTCCACCACTCGCGCGACGTCATCGCGCTCCGGGATCTTCAGCTCTTCGACGCCACCGACACCCTGCGCGGCCGCCAGCAACGCCATCCCGATGTGCGGCCTCCGCGCAGCCTTGGTGAGAATGTCGCGAACCTCGGCCTCCATGGACCGACCGTGTTCCTTCGCCTGCCTAGCGAGCTGTTGCTTTACGGCGTCGTCGAGACCGCGAACGATGATGGACGACATCCGAGACCACCTCCTCTGCTATCAGACATGATAGCGGCGCGCAAAGGCGCGCCGGCAACTGCACACATCGCGCCTTCGGACACGCGAATCGTGCGGATCCCTGTGCCCCAACGCGAGATCTGTTGCTCAACGCGCGCCGCGCGACGCGATCACACGTCGAAGCGGAACTCCACAGCGTTGACAGCAGAGCACCGTCTCACCCGCCTCCGCTATGGAGTCGCCAGATGACCCCAGAGGCCAGCGCCAGCAGGCCCGCTCTCTCAGCGTCAGGTTCGAGCGCGCACGTGCGCCGCGCATGCTTCGACGATCGCGCGGGCTGCCTCGATCCCCTCGGAGACATCCTGCGGGGTCGCGGTCGGACGATCATCGTCCGGGTACTCGGTGGCGTTGCGCACCTGCCGCATCCACTCGAACTCGCCGAGCGCGTCGTCGTGAACGAACTGCGCCGCGGCGGTCGCCGTGTTCCGGTGAGCACCGCCGACGGGCCGCACCCTCAGGCCTTCGATCGCGAGCACCGCGGTGAGCGCCTTGCGCGCGCCGTCGTACGCCGCGGTGAACGCCATCGCGTGATCGTCGGTCTCAGCAAGGGCGGCCGCCGTATCGATGTGGCGCTCGGACATCGCGATCACACTCACGGCGTGCTCGTGGTTCACGGCGACGCGCTCGAGCCGTCGGCCGGCGATCATCGCGGCGATGGCATCAGCCATGGACATCGCCGGTCAGCACATCGACGATCGGGCGCGAACGGATCGTCTCGACAAACGGCGAAGGACGATCGGCGCGCCATTCGTCGGATCCCATCCGCGTGACGTTCACCGGCACATCAAGACGTGCGCTCGCTTCCGCGGCGAGGTCTGCGAGGGTGCGGCGAGGCGCCGAGCCCACCACGAGCACGTCGACGTCGTTCGGGAAAGCGCCACTCTCCCCCGCTCGGCGCGCCGCCCACGAGCCGTAGATCAGCAGCTCGTCGACACCATCGACACCGTCGAAGAGCTCGCGCAGCACGGGAACCGGGCCGTACGTCGCCGCGATCAGCTCGCGCATCGGGGCGAACAGCGGGTGCTCGTCGTTCGCGCGCACCATCCGGTTGCGACCCTCCTGGCGGTCGCGGAGCACATCGTTGTCGACGAGGCGACCGACCTCGCGGTGCACGACGGTCCCGCTCACGCCCGTGCGGCGCCCGAGCTCAGACAGCGAGAACTCCCGGTCGGGATGCCCAAGCGTCTCCGCCAGGATCGCCCCGACGGCGTCGGAGCGCACGAACGGCGTCAGCTGCGGAACCGGATTCTTCACAAAACAGGAAGATATCTTCCGGTTATGGGAACAGTCAAGGGGTGGAATTCAGGCGTTGAAGAACTCCACCGCATGCCGAAGCCGTTGCCTCCGCTCAGGAAGGTCGCGGACGGAGAAGGCACTTCTCACTCGAGATCGCACTCACCACCGCGCTTGTCGTCTCGGATGACGACTGCGCCGTCGTGTCGATGACGTGGCGCTCATAGTCCCCGAGGTCCTCGAACTGTCTCCACATCGAGTCGATGGCCTCGGCGTCGACCAACGCTCCCGGCGCTGTCCGCCCCTGTGCCCGCCGAAGCGTCTCATCACGACCCGGCCGAAGCACGACATAGTGAACCGCCGGGGCCGTCTGCTGGTTCGCAGTCGGCACGAAGTAGTCGATCATCCACGGCCCGACGATGCCGTCGACGACCGTGACGAATCCGCCTTCGGCGTATGCCAATGCCGCGTCGCGGATCACTCGCATCACCGTGTGGTTCTGCGCGTCGGACTCCGGCAGGTAGGGAGGGATCGCACCGGCTGCGATGTATCTCCAGAAGTCATCGGTGTGCAGATGCACGGCACGTTCGTACCGCCGGGCAAGCTCGCGCGCCGTGGTCGACTTGCCCGCGCCCGGAGGGCCAGTCAGAACGATGACATCGGCAACCACGGGCCCACTTTACGGGGCCGGGCGCGTCCTGCGCGCTGCCGTTGAGGCGCCATCGAGGACGTCGATGTCCAGATCCGACGTCGTGCTAGCCGTTCGTCACGCGACTCGCAGCGGAGTGATCTCGTTGATCGCGCCGTGGTTGCGCCGCTCGATCCGCAGGTCGTAGTGCGACTGCAGGTTCATCCAGAACTCCGGGGACGTGCCGAAGTACTTCGCGAGCCGGAGAGCCGTGTCTGCCGTGATCCGACGCTTGCCGTGGACGATCTCGTTGATGCGCCGTGGAGGCACGCCGATCGACACGGCGAGCTTGTTCTGCGTGATCCCGAAGCCCTTGATGAAGTCCTCCATGAGCACCTCACCCGGGTGGATCGGATCGATCAGGTCGCCGTCAGTGGTAGTCCGTGAGCTCGACATCGTCCGCACCTCCATCTCTCCATACGAAGCAGATCCTCCACTGGTCATTCACGCGGATGCTGTACTGACCACGACGGTCACCGCCGAGGCGTTCCAGCCGGTTGCCCGGCGGGATCCGCAGGTCCTCGGCGTCTCTGGCCGCGTGGATGAGCTCAAGCTTGCGCAAGGCCGTCCGCTCGAGGTTCCGATCAACGCTCTTCACATACTGCTCGTGCCAGATCCACTCGGTCACCTTGTCCCCGAACGACCTGATCACATGACCAGGGTATAACGCGACGCGTCATTAACGCGCGGCGTTAAACCGGAACTCCCGGACAACGGCGTGGATCACGCGCTCTGAGTCATCCGCTCCGACTTCTCCCATGCCGTGGCCGCAGCAAAGCGGCGCACCTGCACACATCTCGCCTTCGCGCACACGAATCGTGCGGATCCCTGTGCCCCAACCCGAGATCTGTTGCTCAACGCGCGCCGCGCGACGCGCTCACACGTTGAAGCGGAACTCCACCACGTCGCCGTCCTGCATGACGTAGTCCTTGCCCTCCATGCGGACGCGGCCGGCGGCCTTGGCCTCGGCCATCGAGCCGTACTGGTCGAGGTCGTCGAACGAGACGATCTCGGCCTTGATGAAGCCGCGCTCGAAGTCGGTGTGGATGACGCCCGCGGCCTGCGGGGCCGTCCAGCCGCGGCGGATCGTCCAGGCACGGGCCTCCTTCGGCCCGGCTGTGAGGTAGGTCTGCAGGCCGAGGGTCTCGAAGCCGACGCGGGCGAGCTGGTCGAGGCCCGACTCCTCCTGGCCGAGCGACTGCAGCAGCTCGAGGGCCTCCTCGGCGTCGAGGTCGATGAGCTCCGACTCCACCTTGGCGTCGAGGAACACGGCCTTCGCCGGCGCGACGAGCGCGGCCAGCTCCGCCATCCGATCCGCGTCGGTGAGCACGCCCTCGTCCACGTTGAAGACGAACAGCGTCGGCTTGGCCGTGAGCAGGCCCAGCTCCTTGATGGGCGTGACGTCGAAGCCTGCCTGGAACAGCGTCTTGCCCGAGTCGAGCACGTCCTTGGCGGCCTTCGCGGCGTCGAACACCGAGGCGTCGGTCTTCTTGCCCTTGACCTCCTTCTCGAGGCGCGGCAGCGCCTTCTCGAGGGTCTGCAGGTCGGCGAGGATCAGCTCGGTGTTGATCGTCTCCATGTCACTGGCGGGGTCGACCTTGCCGTCGACGTGCACGACGTCCGAGTCGCTGAAGCCTCGGACCACCTGGGCGATCGCGTCGGCCTCGCGGATGTTGGCGAGGAACTGGTTGCCGAGCCCCTCGCCCTCGCTCGCACCGCGGACGATGCCGGCGATGTCGACGAACGACACCGGAGCGGGCAGGATCTTCTGCGATCCGAAGATCTCGGCGAGGCGATCCAGGCGCCGATCGGGAAGCTCGACCACCCCGATGTTCGGCTCGATCGTCGCGAACGGGTAGTTCGCCGCGAGCACGGTGTTCTTGGTCAGGGCGTTGAAGAGCGTCGACTTGCCCACGTTGGGGAGTCCGACGATACCGATGGTGAGGGCCACGGGAGTCCAGTCTAGGTGCGGCCGCCTGCGGGCACGCCAAGCGCCCGCCCGGCCCGCAAGCCCCTCGCGCATCCGACGCACGGGTGGAACCATCGAGGGCATGAGCACCGCCGAGCCGTCGCCGTACCCGCCCGCCGACGGATCGGCGGATCCGACCCCCGCGGCACGCGTGCGAGACGACCGCCGGTTCTTCGGGCACCCGCTGGGGCTGTTCACCCTCTTCACCACCGAGCTGTGGGAGCGGTTCAGCTATTACGGCATGCGCGCCATCCTGCTGCTGTACCTCACGGCCGAGATGGCCGAGGGCGGCCTGGGCCTCGACACCGCCACCGGGCAGGCGCTCGTGGCGATCTACGGCACGGGCGTGTACCTGCTCACGATCGCGGGCGGCTGGCTGGCGGATCGGATCATCGGAGCCCGGCGATCCGTGCTGTACGGCGGCGTCGTGATCGCGAGCGGGCACGTCGTGCTCGCCATCCCCGGGGCCGGGTTCTCGTTCGCGGGCGTCGCGCTCGTGGCGATCGGCACGGGCCTGCTGAAGGCGAACGTGTCGTCGATGGTCGGCGAGCTCTACGAGCGCGAGGACGAGCGCCGCGACTCGGCGTTCTCGATCTTCTACATGGGCATCAACATCGGCTCGTTCTTCTCACCGTTCATCGTGGGGTTCGTGCGCGGCCTGTGGGGCTTCCACGCCGGCTTCCTCGTCGCGGCGGTGGGCATGGCGATCGCCGTGGCGTTCTACATCGGGGGCCGTCGCGCGCTCGGCGGCGCGGGCGACACCCCGCCGAACCCGATCGCCCGCGACGAGTGGCCGAAGGTGATCCGCCTGTTCGCCGTGGTCATCGCCGGCCTCGCGGTGCTCGCCGTGATCGCCTCGCTCGTGAGCGGCGGCTTCGGCATGACGACCCTCGTCGACACCCTCTCGTACGCGGCGTTCGTCGCGCCCGTCGCGGCGTTCGCCGTGATGTACCGCTCCCCCAAGGTCACCGCGCCGGAGCGGCGGCGGCTGCTCGCCTACATCCCGCTGTTCGTGGCGGCCATGCTGTTCTGGATGATCTTCGAGCAGGCCGCGACCACCCTCACGACATACGCGGCCGAGCGCACGGAGCTGAACGTGTTCGGCATCCCGCTGCAGCCGGAGTTCTTCCAGTCGATGAACCCGCTGTCGATCATCATCCTCTCGCCCGTGTTCGCGTGGCTGTGGCTGCGGACGCACGACCGCCCCGCACTGCCGTACAAGTTCGCGATCGGACTGCTGCTGGCCGGGGTGTCGTTCCTCGTGCTCTCGGCCGGCGCGGCGCTGGCCGGCGGCGACCGCACGCCCGCACTGCTGCTCATCGGCGTGTACGTGATCCAGACCCTCGGCGAGCTGTTCCTCTCCCCCGTGGGCCTGGCGGCCACCACGCTGCTGGCGCCGCGCGCCTTCCGCGGGCAGGCGATGGGCCTGTGGTTCCTCGCGCCGGCGGCGGGCACGGCGATCACCGCGCAGGTGGTGCAGGTGACGCAGGACGTGCCCGACACGGCCTACTTCGGCTGGACGGGCGTCGTGGCGGTCGTGTTCGCGGCGGCGCTGTTCCTGCTCGCGCCGTGGGTGAAGCGCCAGGTGCACGCGGCCGACGCCGAGGAGGGCGTGCGCACCGCGGGCGACTGAGCGGCGCGGATCGTGGCTCGGCGCGCCCGGATCGGCAGGGTCCGGATCGGGATCGGCGAGCGGTCCGGATCAGGATCGGCGACCTGCCGCTGGATCCCGATCAGGCGACGGGTGCGGGGATCGGCTGGATCGCGCGGACGGCGACGCCGATCCGCGCGGCGAGGTCGTCGAGGTCGGCGGCGGCGTGGCGGCGGGCGGCGTCGATGACGATGTGCGCGCACGCGAGCGCGTCGGCGGCCGCGTCGTGGTGGGCGAAGCCCGTGAAGCCGGCGGCCTCGGCCGCGAGCGGCAGCTTGTATGACGGCAGGTCGTACACCTTGCGCGCCACCTGCAGCGAGCACAGGTAGCGGTACTCGGGGCACGCGTCGCCTGAGACGGAGGCGGCCTTGCGCAGCACGCCGGTGTCGAAGCCGGCGTTGTGGGCCACGAGCACGTCGTCGCCGATGAAGTCGCACAGCTGCGGGAACTGCTCGCGCCAGCCGAGCGCGCCCGCCACGTGATCGGCCGTGATGCCGTGGATGCGCGTGTTCCACACGTTGAACTCGTCGTGGCCCGAGACGGGCCGGATCAGCCACGAGGCGGTCTCGACGACCGCGCCGTCGCGCACGCGGGCGAGGCCCACCTGGCAGGCCGACGCGGGCGAGGAGTTGGCCGTCTCGAAGTCGATCGCACAGAAGTCCACGCCCACGGCTCCAGTGTGCGCGCGGGCGCGCCGCTGCCCCGGCGGCGCGCCGGGGGCGGGGTCGGTCTGCGGCGTGTCGCGCGCGGCGTGCCCGGCGCGCCGCGGATCGGGCGGCGATGTCGGAGGCCCCGCCCATGATGGGACGCATGGATGCGACGACGGTTGTTCTCGTGGTACTGGCCCTGCTCGCCGGGGCCGCGGTCGGGTGGCTCGCGCGCGCCGCGCGGGCGGGCCAGGCTGAGGGCCGCGGGGCGGCCGCGCTCGCGGCGAGGGACGCCGAGCTGGCGGCGCTGCGCACCGCGCTCGAGCGCGCGGAGGACCTGCGGCGCGACGCCGTGGAGCACGCCCGCGCCGAGCGCGCGCAGGACGCGGAGCGCTCGCGGCAGGAGGCCGCCGTGCTGCGAGCCCTCTCACCCGTGCAGGAGAGCCTGCGGCGCATGCAGGAGCGCGTCGACGCCATGGAGAGCGCCCGGCAGGAGCAGTTCGGGCAGGTCGCCGAGCAGCTGCGCGCCGCGCAGGCGGCCGATGAGCAGCTGCGCGTCACGACCGAGTCGCTCGCCGGCGCGCTGCGCTCCACGACCTCGCGCGGGGTGTGGGGCGAGACGCAGCTGCGCCGCATCGTCGAGTCGGCGGGGCTGCTGCACCGCGTCGACTTCGACGTGCAGGCCTCGATCTCCTCCGACGCCGGCGCGGGTCGCCCCGACATGGTGGTGCACCTGCCCGGCGGCACCTCGATCGCCGTGGACGCGAAGGCGCCCCTCGACGCGTTCCTCGACGCCGCGGCGATCCCCGACTCGGCGGGCGCCGACGAGCTCGCGCGCCGCCAGGCGCTGCTGCAGAAGCACGTGCGGGCCGTGCGCGCCCACGTCGACGCGCTCGCGAAGAAGTCCTACTGGTCAGGCCTCGACGCCGGGCCCGAGTTCGTCGTCTGCTTCATCCCGTCCGAGGCCGTGCTCTCGGCCGCCCTCTCGGAGGACCCCACCCTGCTGGAGCACGCGTTCGCCAAGCGCGTGGCGCTCGCCTCGCCCGTGAACCTCTGGGCCGTGCTCAAGACCGTGGCGTACTCGTGGACGCAGCAGGAGGTCTCGCAGGAGGCGCGCACGCTCTTCGACCTCGGCAACCAGCTCTACGAACGACTCGGCTCGCTCGCCACGCACGCCAACGGCATGCGCCGGGCCATCGAGCGCACCGTCGAGGCGTACAACCAGCTCGTCGGCTCGCTCGAGAGCCGCGTGCTCGTCACGGCGCGGCGCTTCCCGGGGATCGACGCCTCCAAACTGGGGCAGACCGAAGCCCCTGCCCCGCTCGAGGCCACGCCGCGTCCCCTCACGGCGCCCGAGCTGCTCGGCACCGACGCGGGCTCCGACGAGCAGGGCGACGCCGCGCGCGAGGCGGCGACGATCGC
Source organism: Microbacterium sp. NPDC003461 (assembly GCF_053588335.1). Classification (NCBI taxonomy): domain Bacteria; kingdom Bacillati; phylum Actinomycetota; class Actinomycetes; order Micrococcales; family Microbacteriaceae; genus Microbacterium; species Microbacterium sp. NPDC003461. The sequence continues at coordinate 141,984 of NZ_JBSFPT010000003.1, forward strand.
GGCCGACCTGGGCGACGTGCGCGGCCGGCTCTGACCCGCGCGCCGAACCCGCGCGCCGGGCATCGGGCGTCTGCGCGGGAGCCGCGCGATCAGGGGATGAAGCTGAGCAGCGTCACCACGGCGACGGAGAACACGACGAACGCGCCGATGTTCCACCAGGGGCTGAGCTCCTCGCCGGGCTCGCGCCGCACGCGCAGCAGCACGTCCGGTCGGCGTGCGGGGTCGACCGCGCCCTTCACGACCGCCTGCGCGCCCGTGACGGGTCCTGATGCCTTCTGCGTGCTCATATGCGTTGCTCCCGGCGCCCGCATCGCGGAAGCGATGCCCCTTCCCGAGCGCCTGTCTCGATTGTGCCACGCGCTCCCGTGAGAGAGCCGTCACGGCCGGATCACGATCCGGCGGCGCGCCGGACCGGCGGTGCCCGGGCGGACGGATGGCGCCCGCCCGATCCGGGCCCCCTCAGCGGATCCGGATCAGAGCCACTTCGAGACGAGGTGCTCCGACGACACCCGGCGCAGCGTGCCCGAGTGGCTGCGCAACACGACGCTCTCGGTGTACACGTAATCGCCGCTGCGACGCACGCCCGCGACGAGCTGCCCGTCGGTCACGCCCGTCGCGACGAAGAGGGTGTTGTTGCCGCTGACGAGCTCGTCCGCCTCGTAGACGTGGTCCATCTTCAGGCCCGCGTCGATGCCCTTCTGCCGCTCGTCGTCGTCGCGCGGCCACAGCCGGCCCTGGATGTGCCCGCCGAGCGCCTTGATGGCGCACGCCGTCACGATGCCCTCCGGGCTGCCGCCGATGCCCACGCACATGTCGGTGCGCGCGTTGTGGCGCGCCGCGTTGATGCCGCCGGCCACATCGCCGTCGGTCATGAGGCGCGTGCCGGCGCCGGCCGCGCGGATCTCCTCGATGAGCGCGTCGTGCCGCGGCCGGTTCAGCACCGAGACCACCATCTCGTCCACCGGCTTGCCGAGCGCCTTCGCCAGACGGCGGACGTTCTCGCCGATCGGCAGGCGGATGTCCACCACACCCACGCCGGCCGGACCCGTCACGAGCTTGTCCATGTAGAACACGCTCGATGCGTCGAGCATGGTGCCGCGGTCCGAGAGCGCGATCACCGAGAGCGCGTTCTGCCGACCCGCGGCGGTCAGCGAGGTGCCGTCGATCGGGTCGACCGCGATGTCGTACGCCCGGCCCTTCCCGGTGCCCACGTGCTCGCCGTTGTAGAGCATCGGCGCGTTGTCCTTCTCGCCCTCGCCGATCACGACGACGCCGTCGAAGTCCACCGTCGAGAGGAAGGCGCGCATGCCGTCGACCGCCGCGCCGTCGGCCGCCTCCTTGTCGCCGCGGCCGATGAACGGCACCGAGCGGATCGCCGCCGCCTCGGTGGCGCGCACCAGCTCGAGGGCGATGTTGCGATCGGGACGGAGGGGGATCATGTCGTCGGCGGTCTGCATGCTGCGAGCCTAGGCGTGCCGCCCCCGCCGCGCCCGGCATCCGACGGCCGCGGAGCGCGAAGGATCCGCAATTCTTTCGCTCCTGTCATCTTGGGCCGGTGATCCGCCCCCGCTCGCCCGGGTATCCGGGCGGCCGCCGCTGAGTAGAGTGAGACGCGACAGACGTCGACCGGAGGAGCCAGACATGCCCGTCGCCACACCCGACCAGTACGCAGAGATGCTCGACCGCGCGAAGGCGGGCGGCTTCGCCTATCCCGCCATCAACGTGTCGAGCTCGCAGACCATCAACGCCGTGCTGCAGGGCCTGACCGAGGCCGGTTCCGACGGCATCCTGCAGGTCACCACGGGCGGGGCCGACTACTTCGCCGGCCACACCGTGAAGGGCCGCGCCACGGGCGCGATCGCGATGGCGCAGTACGTGCGCACCGTCGCGAAGAACTACCCCATCACGGTCGCCGTGCACACCGACCACTGCCCCAAGGACGCCCTCGACGGCTTCCTGCTGCCCGTGCTCGAGGCGAGCGAGGAGCAGGTCAAGGCCGGCGGCGAGCCGCTGTTCAACTCGCACATGTGGGACGGATCGGCCGTGCCGCTCGACGAGAACATCGAGATCGCGAAGACCCTCCTGCCCCGCACCCACGCGATCGGCTCGATCCTCGAGATCGAGGTCGGCGTCGTCGGCGGCGAGGAGGACGGGGTCGTGCACGAGGGCTCGAACGAGGCGCTCTACACGACCGTGGGCGACGTGACGAAGGCCGTCGAGGCGCTCGGCCTCGGCGAGCGGGGCCGCTACATCTCGGCCCTCACCTTCGGCAACGTGCACGGCGTGTACAAGCCCGGCGGCGTCAAGCTGCGCCCCGAGCTGCTCGGCGAGATCCAGGAGGGCATCGCAGCGAAGTTCGGCACCGGCCCCAAGCCGCTGGACCTCGTCTTCCACGGCGGCAGCGGATCGAGCGCCGAGGAGATCGCCACGGCGGTCGCCAACGGCGTGATCAAGATGAACATCGACACCGACACGCAGTACGCGTTCACCCGCGCGGTCGCCGGCTACATGCTCTCGAACTACGAGGGCGTGCTGAAGGTCGACGGCGAGGTCGGCAACAAGAAGCAGTACGACCCGCGCGCGTGGGGCAAGGTCGCCGAGACGGCGATGGCCGCCCGCGTCGTCGAGGCCGCGCAGCAGCTCGGATCGGCCGGCCACAGCAAGGGCTGAGCCGCATCGACGAAGCGCCCGGTGCCTCACGGCACCGGGCGCTTCGTTCTGTGCGGGCCGCCGTTACGGGGCGCCGGCGCTCAGGAGCGCGTCGAGCACGGCGGGATCGTTCAGCAGGGGCACCGTGAGCAGCCCGCCCGAGATGCCGAGGAACACGATCGCCCCGACGATCGGGATCCAGAACGCGAGCCGTCCCGCGCGCAGGCGGAGGTACGAGAGCACGGCGGTGAGGAGCCACCCGAGGCCCATCACGAGGGCGGCGGCCAGGCCCCAGCCCCGCGCACCGGCGGGGTCGGACAGCGTCGCGTCGACGCCCATGAGCGACAGCAGCGTCTCGGCGTACGTCGCGTAGTCGGTCATCTGCGGGATCGAGACGACCGTGTTGACGAGGCCGTACACGAGCAGCCCCACCGTGATGATGCGATCGGCCATGCGCCCGTTGCGGGGGCGCGCACCGGCGACCGGGACGCGAGCCGCCTGCGGCTCGGGCGCGGGCGGCGGCACGGGAAGCGGGTTCGCCTGCATGCGTCGGCGCTGCTCCTCGGGGGTGGCGAGCTCACCGAACTGCGGGCGCGGCGGCGTCGGCTGCTCGTCGCGGTGCGGGCGAGGGGGCAGCGCGTCGCTCACGCCGAGGCCCCGACCCGTCCGCCGCGAGGCTGTCCGTCGCCGCGGAGCTCCTTGGGCAGCGAGAAGATGAGGTCCTCCTCGGCCGTCTTCACCTCTTCGACGTCGGCGAAGCCGGCGTGCGCGAGATCCCGCAGCAGTTCCTGCACGAGCACCTCGGGCACCGAGGCGCCGCTGGTCACACCCACGGTCTCGACGCCCTCGAGCCACTCCTGCTTGACCTCGTCGGCGTAGTCGACGCGGTAGGCGGCCTTCGCGCCGTACTCGAGCGCCACCTCGACCAGGCGCACGCTGTTCGAGGAGTTCGCCGATCCGACGACGATCACGAGATCGGCGTCCTTCGCGACCTTCTTGATCGCCACCTGGCGGTTCTGCGTGGCGTAGCAGATGTCGTCCGACGGCGGATCCTGCAGCTGAGGGAACCGCTCGCGCAGGCGGCGCACGGTCTCCATGGTCTCGTCGACCGACAGCGTCGTCTGCGAGAGCCACACGAGCTTCGACGGGTCGGCGACCTCGACGGTGTCGGCCTCGTCCGGGTTGTTCACGACGGTGACGTGCTCGGGGGCCTCCCCCGCCGTGCCCTCCACCTCCTCGTGGCCCTCGTGGCCGACGAGCAGGATCTGGTAGTCGTCGCGCGCGAAGCGCTTGGCCTCGCGGTGCACCTTCGTCACGAGCGGGCACGAGGCGTCGATCGCCTGCAGCCCGCGGTCGGCGGCCGCGCCGACGACGGCGGGTGAGACGCCGTGCGCGCTGAAGACGACGTGCGCGCCCTCGGGCACCTCGTCGACCTCCTCGACGAAGATCGCGCCCTTGTCCTCGAGCTCACGCACCACGTGGATGTTGTGGACGATCTGCTTGCGCACGTACACGGGGGCGCCGTAGCGCTCCAGCGCCTTCTCCACGGTGATCACCGCGCGGTCGACGCCGGCACAGTAGCCGCGGGGCGCGGCCAGGAGCACGCGCTTGTGTCCCTGCACCCCGTTATCCTGGAGGCGCTCACGACGTGCCGGAATGCGCGGCATGGGAAGCGAGATGGCGGTGGTGCTCACCCACCCAGTCTACGGTCGCCACATGAGCATCGGCCGAGTCCACGACGTCAGGAAGGCAGCCGCGTGACCACCTTCCAGGCCGACCCGGTGCCGGGTCAGGCGCCCCCGCCCGACAGCGTCTCGCCACGCGATTCCTCCCCCGAGGCGCCCACCTCGGTCGCCCGGCTGAACCAGACGATCCGCGGCTTCATCGAGCGCTGGGGCTCCGTGTGGGTCGAGGGCGAGATCACGTCGTGGAACGTGCGGGCGGGCAACGTCTTCGCGCGCCTGAAGGACGTGCAGTCGGACGCGCAGATCTCGATCCGCATCTGGTCGAGCGTGCGCGGGCGGATCCCCGCGGACCTGAAGATCGGCGACCACGTGGTCGCCTGTGTGAAGGCCGACTACTTCGTGCGCGCCGGCGACTTCTCGTTCCAGGTGACGGCCATGAGGCACGTGGGGCTCGGCGAGCAACTCGAGCGGCTGGAGCGGCTGCGCGCGCAGCTGCGCGCCGAGGGACTGTTCGACCAGGACCGCAAGAAGCCGCTGCCGTTCCTGCCGCACTGCATCGGCCTCATCACGGGCGAGCGCAGCGACGCCGAGAAGGACGTGCACCGCAACGCCGAGCTGCGCTGGCCGGAGGTGCGCTTCCGCACCGAGTACGCCGCGGTGCAGGGCGACCGCTGCGTGCCGGAGACGCTGGCCGCGCTGAAGCGGCTCGACGACGACCCGGACGTCGACGTCATCGTGATCGCCCGCGGCGGCGGCGATCCGCAGACCCTGCTCGGCTTCAGCGACGAGCGCCTGCTGCGCGCGGTCGCGGCGGCGCGCACGCCCGTCGTCAGCGCGATCGGTCACGAGAACGACCGCCCGCTGCTCGACGACGTGGCCGACCTGCGCGCCTCCACGCCCACCGACGCCGCCAAGCGCGTGGTGCCAGACGTGGGCGAGCAGCGCGCGCTCGTCGGCCAGCTGCGCTCCCGCGCCCGGATGCGGCTGACGCAGCGCGTGCAGCACGACATCGCCCAACTCGAGCAGCTGCGCTCGCGCCCCGCCCTGCGCGATCCCGAGCGGATGGTGCGCGACCGCTCGCACGAGGTCTTCCTGCTCGCCGCGCGCGGCCGCGATCTCGTCGCCCGCGGCATCCGCACCGCCGAGGCCCGCACGGCCGAGCTTCGCGCCTCGTTGCGGGCGCTCTCCCCCGCCGCCACCCTCGCCCGCGGCTACGCCATCGCGCACGCGGACGGCGGCGTGATCGTGCGGGACGCGGCGCAGGCGCCCGCCGGCACGCGGCTCGTCGTCACGCTCGAGAGCGGCTCGATCGCCGCGGTGAGCGAGGGCCCGGTCGACGAGGGCCCGGCGGCCACGGGCCCCGCCGAATAGGATGGATGCGATGACCGATCAGCCCGCCCCCGCCGACGTGGCGGAGCTCTCGTTCGAACAGGCGCGCGACGAGCTGGTGCGCGTGGTGGCCGAGCTCGAGCAGGGCTCCCCGACGCTCGAGCACTCGCTGGCGCTCTGGGAGCGCGGCGAGGCGCTCGCGGCGCGCTGCGAGGAGTGGCTCCGCGGCGCGAAGAGCCGCCTCGACGCCGCGCGTCCGAGCGCGGACGAGGGCGACTGATGGCCACGCTCCCGGAGCAGTCCGCCGAGGACATCGCGGCACAGAAGGCCGCCCGCTCCGCCGCGTACCGCCAGAGCCAGACGTTCACGAACCTCGTCATCGCGCTCGTCGTGAGCATCGCCGTCGTCGCCGTGATCTTCCTCGCGGTGCCGCGCGGCACGCCGCCCGAGCGGCCGGCCATCGACGTGGCCGCGGTCGCCCAGCGGGTCTCGGAGTCGTATCAGCGCGAGGTCGTCGCGCCCGCGGTGCCGGAGTCCTGGGGCGTCAACGCGGCCGACGTGACGCCCGACGCCCCCGCCGTCTGGGAGGTCGTCTACGTCACCCCGGACGACGAGAACTTCCTCAACCTCGCGCAGGGCTTCGACGCCGACGAGACGTGGGCCGCGCAGCAGCTGGGCGGCACGGCCCCGTCGGGGACCGTCACGATCGACGGCGTCGAGTGGCAGGAGTACGAGATCTCGCGCCCCGACCGCAACCGGAACATCTCCTACGCGCTCGGCACACAGGCCGGAGCCGACCACGTGCTGCTGTACGGGTCGGCGCCGGCCGAGTACGCCGCCGAGCTCGCGGAGCTGGTCGGCGATCAGGTGCGCGCGCTGCAGGAAGGAGCACGATGACCGATCCGATCACGCCGGCACGGGCGTGGGACGACATGATGGCGGGCAACGCCCGCTTCGTCGCCGGCACGCCCGCCCACCCCCACCAGGACGTCGCGCGACGCGCCGAGGTCTCGGCCGCGCAGACCCCTCGGGCGGCCCTGTTCGGCTGCTCCGACTCGCGGCTGGCCGCGGAGATCATCTTCGACATGGGCCTCGGCGACCTCTTCGTCGTGCGCAACGCCGGCCAGGTCACGGGCGAGTCGATCATGGGATCGCTCGAGTACGCCGTCGAGGTGCTGAAGGTGCCGCTCATCGTCGTGCTCGGGCACGACGCGTGCGGCGCCGTGCGCGCCGCGATCGACAGCTTCGACGTGGCCCAGCCGCCGCTGCCGCCGCACATCTGGCGCACCATCTCGCCGATCGTGCCCGCCGTGCGCGCCGAGCTGCACGCCGGCGCCGCCGAGGGCGTCACGTACGAGACCGTCGACGCCGAGCGGGTAGGCCACCGCCACCTGCGCCAGACCGTGACGGCCATCCTGCAGTCGTCCGAGCTCATCAGCGACGCCGTCGCCGAGGGCCGCCTCGGCGTCGTCGGCGCCAACTACCGCCTGGCGGAGGGCACGGTCGTGCCCGACGTCGTCCTGGGTGCCGCGTCCGCGGCCTGATCCTGACGGAGGAAGAAGTGACCGAGACCGAGTACCGGATCGAACACGACACCATGGGCGAGGTGCGCGTTCCGAAGAACGCACTGTACCGCGCCCAGACCCAGCGCGCGGTCGAGAACTTCCCGATCTCGGGCACGGGCCTCGAGTCCCGCCAGATCGCCGCGCTCGCCCGGATCAAGAAGGCGGCGGCGCTCGCGAACAAGGAGCTCGGCACGCTCGACGGCGAGATCGCCGACGCGATCGCGTGGGCGGCCGACCAGGTCGTCACCGGCGCGCACGACGCGGAGTTCCCCGTCGACACGTACCAGACCGGGTCGGGCACCTCGTCGAACATGAACATGAACGAGGTGCTCTCGACGCTGGCGACCCAGCACCTGGGGCGCGACGTGCACCCCAACGACCACGTCAACGCCTCGCAGTCCTCCAACGACGTCTTCCCCACCTCGGTGCACGTCGCCGTGACCGAGGCGCTCACCTCCGACCTCGTCCCGGCGCTTGAGCATCTCGCGGCGGCCCTCGAGCGCAAGGCCGAGGAGTGGAAGTCGGTCGTCAAGTCGGGCCGCACCCACCTCATGGACGCCACGCCCGTCACGCTCGGCCAGGAGTTCGGCGGCTACGCCCGCCAGATGCGCCTCGGCATCGAGCGCATCCAGGCCGCCCTGCCGCGCGTCGCCGAGGTGCCGCTCGGCGGCACGGCCGTCGGCACGGGCATCAACACGCCGCTGGGCTTCCCGCAGAAGGTCATCGAGCTGCTCGTGGCCGAGACGGGCCTGCCCATCACCGAGGCGCAGGACCACTTCGAGGCCCAGGCGAACCGCGACGGTCTCGTCGAGGCGTCCGGCGCCCTGCGCACGATCGCCGTCTCGCTCACGAAGATCAACAACGACCTGCGCTGGATGGGCTCAGGCCCGAACACGGGCCTCGGCGAGCTGCACCTGCCCGACCTGCAGCCGGGCTCGTCGATCATGCCCGGCAAGGTCAACCCCGTCGTGCCGGAGGCGACGCTCATGGTGTGCGCGCGCGTCATCGGCAACGACGCCACCGTCGCGTGGGCCGGCGCCTCGGGCTCGTTCGAGCTCAACGTCGCGATCCCCGTCATGGGCACCGCGCTGCTGGAGTCGATCCGCCTCCTCTCCAACGCCATGCGCGTGCTGGCCGACAAGACGATCGTGGGCCTGAAGGCCAACCTCGAGCGCGTCACGGCGCTGGCGGGCATGAGCCCGTCGATCGTCACGCCGCTGAACAAGGTGATCGGCTACGAGGCCGCCGCGAAGATCGCCAAGCACGCCGTCGCGAAGGGCATCACGGTGCGTGAGGCCGTGATCGACCTCGGCTACGTGGAGCGCGGCGAGATCAGCGAGGCCGAGCTGGACGAGCGCCTCGACCTGCTCTCGATGACCCACCCGGGCTGATCCGGATCCACGAAGGGGCGGCGGGCTTCGGCTCGCCGCCCCCTCGTCGTTGCGGAGCGGCGGGCGCACGGTCGCGCCGCTCGCCCGCAATAGGGTGAGGGGATGCGCTATCCCGAGGTCCGTCGCGACGACGCCATCGACGAGTTCCCCCTCCCCGACGGATCCGTGGAGCGGATCGCGGCGCCGTACCGCTGGCTCGAGGACGCCGACAGCGACGAGACGCGCGCCTTCATCGAGGCGCAGAACGCCTTCGCCGAGCCGATCCTCGCCGCCCTGCCCGCGCGCGAGGCGTTCCGCGAGCGACTGAGCGCGCTGCTGTCGCAGCCGACGCGCGGCGTGCCGCGGCAGCGCGGCGGCCGGCTGTTCGCGTGGCACGGCGACGGCCGCAACCAGGACGTGCTCGTCGTGGCCGACGACGCGGACGGGCTCGAGGGCGCGCGCGTGCTGCTCGACCCGAACGAGCTCTCGAGCGACGGCACCGTGGCCGTGACGGCCAGCTCTCCCAGCCCCGACGGATCGCTCCTCGCGTACGGCCTCGCCGACGGCGGCAGCGACTGGCGCACCATCCGCGTGCGCGACGTCGCCACGGGCGAGGACCTCGACGACGAGATCCCGTGGACGAAGTGGAACCTGCCGCTGTGGCAGCCGGACGGCCGCTCGTTCACGTACTGGGCGTACGACGCCCCGAGCGACGACCCGCTCGTCGACGAGATGGGCGCCGGCCGGCTCATGCTCCACCGGATCGGCACGCCCGTGTCCGAGGACGAGCTGCTGTTCACGCGCCCCGAGGAGCCGCGCACGTTCGGGCGCCAGTGGCCGCGCGACGACGAGTGGTTCGTGTTCTCGACCGACACCGGATCGTCCAGCGGCAACGACCTCGCGGTGCGCCGCCACGACGAGCCGATGTCGGCCCTGCGCCCGCTGGCCACCGGACACGAGCGCGAGTGGACCGCGGTGGGCGTGCGCGACGACGTGCTCTACGTCGTCACCGACGCCGACGCCCCGCGCTACCGGCTCGTCGCGTTCGACCTCGCCGCGGCCGATCCCGCCGCGACCCTGCGCGAGGTCGTGCCGCAGCACGCCGAGGACGTGCTGCTCGACGCCGCGCTGACGGCCGGCGGGCTCGTGCTCACCTACTCGCACGACGCTCAGCACCGCATGCAGCTGGCGACCTTCGACGGCGCCCTCGGCGAGGACCTGCCGATCGGTGCCGGCGTCTCGGTCGAGGGCTCCGACGCCGTCTCGTCCACCGACACGGTGTTCGTGAAGACGCAGGGATTCGTGGATCCGGGAACGCGCCACGAGATCGTCGTGGACGGGGCGCGCGTCGTCTCGCACCGCATGCTGCCCGATCCGGCCGCCGGCGCCGTCCGCGCGACGACGACGCGGATCGCGGCGACGAGCAAGGACGGCACGGTCGTGCCCGCATTCCTCGTCGCGCCCGAGAGCGCCCCAGACGGCCCGCGCCCGACCCTCATGTGGGGCTACGGCGGGTTCAACATCCCCATGAACCCCGCCTACCGCGCGATCTTCGCCGCGTGGGTGCAGGCGGGCGGCACGCTCGTCGTGCCGAACCTGCGCGGCGGCGGCGAGTTCGGATCGGACTGGCACAAGGCCGGCACGAAGGAGCGCAAGCAGAACGTCTTCGACGACCTGTTCGCCGTCGCGGAGCGGATCATCGCCGACGGCCTCACGACGCCGCAGCAGCTCGCCCTGCACGGCCGCTCGAACGGCGGGCTGCTCGCCGCCGCGGCGCTCACGCAGCGGCCCGAGCTGTGGGCCGCCGTGCTGCCGGGCGTCGGCGTGCTCGACATGCTGCGCTTCCACCGCTTCACGATCGGCTGGGCGTGGACGAGCGACTACGGCGACCCGGACGACCCCGAGGCGTTCGCCTACCTGCGCGCGTACTCGCCGCTGCACAACGTCGTCGCGGGGCGGTCCTATCCCCCGACCCTCATCACCACCGGCGACCACGACGACCGCGTGGTGCCCGGCCACTCGTTCCAGTTCGCCGCGGCGCTGCAGCACGCGCAGGGCGGGGATGCGCCGATCCTGCTCTCCGTCGACACGCGAGCCGGCCACGGCATGGGCAAGCCGCGCGACGCCCAGGTGCTCGAGTTCGCGGATCAGCTGGCGTTTGCGGCGCGCTTCACGGGCCTCTGAGAGCGCCGCTCAGCCCAGGGCGTCGGCGAGCTGCGTCAGTGCCGGGAGCCCGACGAGGTCGTCGACCAGCGGCACGCGGGTGAGCGGCGCCCCGAGGTCGAGCTGCGCCAGAAGCTCCTCCTCGCGGGTGCGTCGCGCCGGCATCGCGTCGGTCGGGGACAGGCGATTCGCCACCGCGCCGATGAGCCCGACGCCCAGCCGCGCCAGCTCCGCGGCGACCTCCCGGCTCTCGGCGATCGGCAGAGGCTCGGGCACGAAGACGAGCACGAAGCCGGAGCGCCCCGCGTCGGCGAGCATCTCGCGCATGAGGGCGAAGCGCTCCCTGCGCCGCAGCAGCACGCGCCGCAGCCCCGCGTCGCGGTCCGCGGTGTCCTTCGTGCCGCCCAGCGCGCCGTAGGCCACGGCGTAGCGCTCGGAGCGGTCGCGGTTCGCGAGCAGCCTCTCCGTCCAGTCCGTCATCCGCTCGGGCATGGCGAGCAGGTGCAGCGTGTGGCCCGACGGCGCGGTGTCGAACAGCACGAGGTCGTAGGCGTCGAGCCCCGTCTCGAGCGTCTCGGCCACGCGGTCGAGCACGGCCGCCTCGTGCGTGCCGGGTGCGTGCCGCGCCGACTCGAGATGCTCGCGCGCGGGCCGGTGCAGGCGCTCGGGCAGCAGCCGCAGCATCGTCTCGGACACCGCGGCGAGGTGACGGTCCACCGTGCGCGCGGGATCGATCTCCACGCCGTCGACCCGGCCTGCCCCCTCCGACCACAGGCCGATGACGTCGTCGCCGACCGCCCTCTCCCACAGGTGGCCGAGGTTGTGCGCGGGGTCGGTCGAGACGACGAGCACGCGCGATCCCGCCCGGGCGCGGGCGAGGGCGATCGCCGAGGTGAGCGACGTCTTGCCGACGCCGCCCTTGCCGCCCACGAAGACGGCGCGGCGCGCGGCGATGTCGTTCAGCAGCATGAGATGTGGTCCAGGGGGCTGCGGGGGATCCCCGCGCGGCGGTGCCACGCGTGGAAGTCCTCGTAGACGGCGGGCAGCAGCTCGGCCGAGTAGTAGGCGGCGGGATCGGGCACGCCGAGCGACTCGGCGAGCACGACGAGCATGAAATGGTCGTCCTCGTCGCGCTGGGCGCGGGCGAAGGTGCGGCGGTACGGGCCCTGATAGAACTCGTTCAGCCCCCTCGCAAATGCGGCCCAGCGCGACGAAGACACGACGTCACCGGGCCGTGGGAATGGTCCCGGTCAGGTGATCCGCGAGGTCGGCGTCCTCCGTCTCGGGCTCCTCGCTCGCCGCGCGGCGCATGGCCGCGATGCCCTCGACCGCGACCCAGACGGCGGCGACGATGATGATGAGGTCGACGATCAGCAGCAGCCAGTTGGTGTCGACGCCGCCGTTCCAGAACGTGCCCACCTGCACGATCGCCGCCCAGAACGCCGCGACGAAGACGAACGCGAGCGGGATGAGCGTGACGAGCACGTTCCGGCGCTTGCGGATGAGCATGATCGACACGATGATCAGCGTCAGCGAGGCCAGCAGCTGGTTGGTCGTGCCGAACAGCGGCCAGATCGTGAGGCCGCCGGACCCGTCGACGCCCTGGCTGAACACCAACCCCATGCTCACGACGAGCACGAGCACGGTGCCGACGAGCGTGTTGAGCTTGATGCCGACGATCTCGCCGGCCTCCTGGAACACGAAGCGCAGCAGGCGCACGCCGGTGTCCATGGTGGTCGCGGCGAACAGCACGCCCATCGTCGCCAGCACGGTCGCCGCCAGCGAGGCGGGAAGGCCCAGCCCGAGCTCGACGATGTTCCCGCCGCCCTCGACGAACGCGGCCATGCCGCCCTGGTTGAAGGCCGAGTAGATCTCCTCCCAGCGGGCGGCACTCTGGATGCCGGCGGTGGCGGCGATGATCGCGCCGAGCGCGAGCATGCCCTCGCCCACGGCACCGAAGTAGCCCACGAAGCGGGCATCGGGCTCCTTGTCGAGCTGCTTCGACGTCGTGCCGCTGGCGACCGCGCCGTGGAAGCCGCTGATGGCGCCGCACGCGATCGTGACGAACAGCAGCGGCCAGATGTCGGGCGTGCCCTCCGGGACGGCCGTGTTGATGGCGGGCGCGACGAAGTCGTTGCCGAAGAACAGGCCGGCCGAGAGCGCGCCGACGAACAGGATCGCCAGGCCGATGAACAGCTGCACGCCGTTGATGTAGTCGCGCGGCTGCAGCAGCAGCCACACCGGCAGCAGCGACGCGATGCCCGCGTACAGGAACAGCGCGACGATCCAGAACGTGCCGGGGCTCATCCCGAGGATCGGATCGGGCAGCACCACCGGGAAGCGGTCGCCCACGACGATCAGCGCGTACAGCGCGACGACGCCGACGATCGTGACGACGCCGAGGTTCCAGCGCAGCCTGTACACGGCGATGCCGACGAGCAGCGCGACGACGATCGCGCCCCACGCCGGGATGACGGTGGTCGGGCTGCCGATGAGCAGGTTCGTGATCACGACGGCGAACGCCGCGATGACCATGAGCAGCAGCAGCGCGATGACGAGCAGGAACACATACGAGCCGCGGCGGCCGATGTAGCGGGCGGCGAGCGCGCCGATGGAGCGGCCCTTGTTGCGCTCGGAGGCCCACAGCGCGCCGAGGTCGTGCATGCCGGCGAAGAACACCGTGCCGATCGTGACCCAGAGGAAGGCGGGCAGCCAGCCCCAGATCACCGCGACGGCGGGCCCGACGATGGGCGCGGCGCCGGCGACCGACGTGAAGTGGTGGCCCCACAGCACGAACTTGTTCGTGGGCACGTGGTCCACGCCGTCGTTCTTCTCGTGCGCGGGGGTGCGGAACGCCGGGTCGAGGCGCAGCACCCGGTTGCCGAGGTACTTCGAGTAGATGAGGTAGCCGGCCGCGAAGATCGCGAGGCCGACGAGCAGCAGGATCACGGAACCCATGCGATGCCCTTTCTGTCGTCATTGACAGCGCAGCGGATGGCTGCACGACGCCCGCGCCTGACGGCTCTCGGGCAATTCACAACTTTAGCGGGCGCGCGGGCCCCGCCGCGCATACGGCGACGCTCCGGCTCCGGCGCGTCGCGCGGGAACCGGAGCCTCGTCCGGATACGGATCAGGCGAGCTCGCCGACCTCCAGGAGGTCGGTCACGAGCGCCGCGATGGCCGAGCGCTCCGAGCGCGTCAGCGTGATGTGGGCGAACAGGCCGTGTCCCTTGAGCGTCTCGATCACGCTGGCGATGCCGTCGTGGCGGCCGACGCGCAGGTTGTCGCGCTGCTGTACGTCGTGCGTCAGCACCACCTTCGAGTTCTGGCCGATGCGGCTGAGCACCGTGAGCAGCACGTTGCGCTCGAGGGACTGCGCCTCGTCGACGATCACGAACGCGTCGTGCAGCGAGCGGCCGCGGATGTGGGTGAGCGGCATCACCTCGAGCAGGCCGCGCTCCACCACCTCGTCCAGCACGTTCTGCGACACCACCGAGCCGAGCGTGTCGAACACCGCCTGACCCCACGGGTTCATCTTCTCGGCCTGGTCGCCGGGCAGGTAGCCGAGCTCCTGCCCGCCGACGGCGAACAGCGGCCGGAACACGATGATCTTCTTCTGCTGCTGCTTCTCGAGCACCGCCTCGAGGCCCGCGCACAGCGCGAGCGCCGACTTGCCCGTGCCCGCCTTGCCGCCCAGCGAGACGATCCCCACATCCGGGTCGGTGAGCAGGTCGATCGCGATCCGCTGCTCGGCCGAGCGGCCGTGCAGGCCGAACACGTCGCTGTCGCCGCGCACGAGGCGGTACGAGCCGTCGCCCGTGACCCGCCCGAGGGCCGAGCCGCGCTCCGACTGGATGACGAGGCCCGTGTTGACGGGGATGCCCACGACGTCGTCGTGCGTGCCGACCTCCGTCTCGTACAGGTCGGCCATCTCGTCGCCCGAGAGCGCGAGGGTGGCCAGGCCCGTCCAACCCGAGTCCACGGCCTGCTCGGCCAGGTACTCCTCGGCGGCCAGGCCGAGGGAGGCGGCCTTCACGCGCATCGGCAGGTCCTTGGAGACGACGGTCACGGACTGCCCGTCCTGCAGCAGGTGCATCGCCACGGCCAGGATGCGGCTGTCGTTGTCGCTGAGCCGGATACCGCTGGGCAGCACCGACTGGTCGGTGTTGTTGAGCTCGACGCGGAGCGTTCCGCCCTCGCCCACGGGCACGGGGAAGTCGAGGCGCCCGTGCTCGATGCGCAGGTCGTCGAGGTGACGCAGCGCCTGCCGGGCGAAGTAGCCGAGCTCGGGGTCGTGGCGCTTGGCCTCGAGCTCGCCCACCACCACGACCGGGATGACGACGGAGTGCTCTGCGAATCGGAAGAGTGCGCGCGGATCGCTCAGGAGGACCGACGTGTCGAGCACGTAGGTTCGCAGATCCTGATCCCGATCCTGCGCGTGCACCGTCTCGCGAGCGGAACGCTGCCGACGCTGCACCGTGTTGCCAGTGGTCACAACCCACTCCCCGCCCCGGGCTCTGCCCGGCTCACTGCGAGTCGACCGTTGGCCACGAGTCGAGGTCCGTACGGCCGACTCGATCGGACACCTTGCCCGATGCCACGAACGTACGACCGCGCGCCGGTCCCGTGGCACGACGCGCCGGGCGTGGCGGATTACGTGTTCGTGAATTCCGGGGAACGCGGGCGCCCCGCTGCTACGACGAGACGCGCGGCGCGGCGGCGAGCGCGTCCGCGAGCATGCCGAGCGTCTCGTCGTCGGTGCCCACGTGCGGGGCGACCCGGATGAGGTTGCTGCGGGAGGTCACCGTGACGCCGCTGTTGGCGAGCGCGGCCGCCATGGGCGCCACGTCCTCCTGGCGCGGCGCGAGGGCGACGAACCCGGCGCGCCGCTCCGGCTCGCGCGGCGTGACCACGCGGATGTCGTGGGTGTCGGCGAGCGCGATCACGCGCGCTGTGAGCGCGGCGAGCTCGTCCTGGATCGCGGCGACGCCCACCGCCGCGACCTCGCTCGCGGCGACGGCGAGGCGGCTCGCGGCCAGCCAGTCGGGCTCGGAGAGCCGGTACGCCTGCGCCGTGGGGTGCGGGGCGGGAACGTCGTCGAAGGTGATTCCCGTCGCGGTGGCGACGTGGCCGGACAGCACGGGCCGGATCGCCTCGCGCGCCCGCGGCCCGAACCACGCGAAACCCGTGCCGCGTCCGGCGCGCAGCCACTTGTAGCCGTGCCCGCACACGACGTCGGCCGCGGCGTAGTCGGCGTCGATCGCACCGAAGCCCTGCGTGTCGTCGACGAGCAGGAGCCGGTCGTCGCCGAGCACCTCGCGCAGCCCGCGCAGGTCGGCGCGGAAGCCCGTGCGCGAGTCGACCGAGCTGACCACGAGCGCGCGCGTGTCGTCGTCGAGCGCGTCGGCCACCGCTTCGGGCGTGACGAACCCGGACGGCGGGGTCATCCACTGCGGCGTGATCCGCCCGAACGCCTCGGCGGCGCGGACGAGGAGCGTGGGGATGGTGGGGAACTCGGCGGCCGAGGCCAGCACGCCGCCCTCCAGGCCGTACACGGCCTGCGCCAGGCCGTGGCTCGTCGAGGCCTGCAGCGTGACCTCGTCCACCGACGCGCCCAGCAGCCCCGCCACCGCCTCGCGCGCCTCCCGCACCCGTCCGGCGACGTGATCGATGCTCGAGGCCCTGCCGGTGCCGAGCATCCCGACGTCGGCGACGACCTCGTCGCGAACGGTGCTCGACAGCGGCCCGAAGGCCGCGAAGTTCAGGTAGCCGGGCTCACCCGTGAAGGTCGCGCGATACTCCGAGATGCTGCTCATCCGCTCATCATGACAGAGCGGCGCCGCGGGGGTGGATCGCGCGTCAGCCGCCGAAGCGGCGCTCGCGGGTGGCGTAGTCGCGGATCGCGCGCAGGAAGTCGATGTGCCGCAGGTCGGGGCCCAGCGCCTCCACGAAGTAGAACTCGCTGTGCGCGCTCTGCCACACGAGGAAGTCGCTGAGGCGCTGCTCGCCGCTCGTGCGGATGACGAGATCGGGATCCGGCTGGCCGCCGGTGTACAGGTGCTCGCCGATCACCTCGGGCGTGAGGCTCGCCGCCAGCTCCTCGAGCGAGCCGCCGCGCTCGTCGTGCTTCTGGATGATCTTCCGCACCGCGTCGACGATCTCGGCCCGCCCGCCGTAGCCGACGGCGAGGTTCACGTGCAGCCCGGTGTTGGACGCGGTGCGCGCCTCGGCGTCGCGCAGCGCCATGACGAGCGAGTCGGGCAGGTCGCCGTCGCGGCCCACGTGCTGCACCCGCCAGTCGCCGCGCCCCGCGAGCCGGTGCGCGAGGCCCTCGATGATCTCGATCAGGTCGCTCAGCTCGGCGGCGTCGCGCTTGCGCACGTTGTCGTTCGAGAGCAGGTAGAGGGTGACGACGCCCACGCCGAGCTCGTCGCACCACTCCAGGAACTCGACCATCTTGCGCGCCCCCGCCCGATGGCCGTCCGCCGCCGTCCGCAGGCCGAGCTGGCGTGCCCAGCGCCGGTTGCCGTCGATCATCATCGCGACGTGATGCGGCACGGCCGCCGGGTCGATCTCGCGCCGCAGCCGCGCGGTGTAGAGGCGGTAGAGGGGCCCCAGGCCCTGCCCCGAACGTCCGCTGTTCACGGATCCACCCTAGTCAGGTGCGATGCGGGGATCGCCTGGGGATCGCCCGCGCGTGCGCCGCGCGGCATGTGCCGCCGCGTAGTCTCGGGATCATGAGCCGTCGTGATCGCGCCCCCGAGGTCCCGCAGCTGCCCCTCCTCGAGGCCTCCGCCGTCGATGCGGTGGTCGACATCAAGCCCAGCTGGCGCGGCTGGATCCACGCGGCGACCTTCCCCGTCGCGCTCGTGACGGGCGTCGTGCTCATCACCCTGGCGCAGGGCGCCACGGCCAAATGGGCGTCGGCGGTCTTCATGGCCTCGTCGCTGCTCCTGTTCGGCAACTCGGCGATGTACCACCGCTTCGACTGGAGCCCGACGGTCAAGGCCGTGCTGAAGCGGATCGACCACGCGAACATCCTGCTGCTCATCGCCGGCACGTACACGCCGATCGCGCTGCTGGCGCTGCCGTTCCCGCAGGGCACGATCCTGCTCGTCGTCGTCTGGATCGGCGCGCTCGTGGGCATCCTGTTCCGGGTGCTGTGGATCGGCGCCCCGCGCTGGCTCTACGTGGCGCTGTACCTCGCGCTCGGCTGGGCGGCCGTGATGTACATGCCGCAGCTGTTCGAGGCGAACCTGGCGATGGTCATCCTCGTGATCGTGGGCGGCCTGCTCTACACCGTGGGCGCCGTCGTGTACGCGATGAAGCGGCCCAACCCGTCTCCGAAGCACTTCGGCTTCCACGAGATCTTCCACGTGTGCACCGTGCTGGCGTTCCTGTGCCACTGGACCGCGGCGCTGCTGCTGGCGATCAACCCGCCGTTCAACGGCCCGGCCTGACGGGGAGCCCCGGCGTGACGCGGCTCAGCGCGCGGCGTCGTCCTCGGACGACTCGCCCCGGGCGGCGGCCTCCTCGGCGTCGAGCGCCTCGTTCGCCTCTTCGCGATAGCGCACCCGGCGCACGCGGCGCAGCATGTCGAGCACGAGCAGCACGACGGCGAGGACGAGCAGCGCGACGACGCCGAAGCCGAGCGGACCGGGCGTGACGAGGTCCGGGTCGACCGTGGGGGTCGGGGTGGGCGTGACCGCCTGCGCGACGATCCAGCCGAGTCCGTGCATTCTGTCCTCATCTTCCCGACGTAGCCTGGAGTACCAGCCTACGTTCCCCCTCCCCCGGAGATCCCCGTGACCACCAAGGCCCAGCTCGACGAGCGATACGGCCGCACGCGCGGCGGCCGCAGGGCGGGCTGGCTGATCGTGGGCGCGCTCGCGGCGGCGGCCGTCGGCTGGCTCGTGTGGACCACGGTGGCCTCGACCATCGACGACGTGAGCGTGGACGACCTCGGCTTCGAGGTGACCGGCGAGCACGCCGTCGACGTGTCGTTCCAGTTCACCGCTCCCCCGGGCCGCGACGTCGTGTGCGTGCTCGAGGCGCTCGACGAGGACTTCGGCGTGGTGGGCTGGAAGGTGTTCGCGTACCCGGCGGCCGAGCGGCACGCGCAGCAGCACAGGGAGACCGTGCCGACCGTCGCCGAGGCCACGACCGGTTTGGTGAACTCCTGCCGCGTGTCGTAGGCTGACGCACCAGAACCTCTGACGCCCCGGCCGGTGCCGGGGCGTCTTTCACATCCTGCTACGAAGGGATAGAGCCGTGTCGAACGACACCACGTTCCTCACTCAGGAGGCCTACGACCGCCTCGCCGCCGAGCTCGAGCACCTCAGCACGGTGGGCCGCGAGGAGATCGCCAAGCGCATCGAGGCCGCCCGCGAGGAGGGCGACCTTCGCGAGAACGGCGGCTACCACGCCGCCAAGGACGAGCAGGGCAAGCAGGAGGCCCGCATCCGCACGCTGCAGGCGCTCCTCAAGGACGCCGTCGTCGGAGAGGCGCCGCAGTCGGACGGCACCGTCCAGTCCGGCACCGTCGTGACGGCGCTGATCCTGGGCGACGAGGAGCGGTTCCTGCTGGGCAGCCGCGAGATCGCCGGCGGCACCGACCTCGACGTCTACAGCGAGAAGAGCCCCCTGGGCGCCGCGATCCTCGGCCTCAAGGAGGGCGACAAGACGTCCTACGAGGCCCCGAACGGCAAGCAGATCCCGGTCGAGATCGTCAAGGTCGACACCTTCCTGGGCTGACCCGCCCCGCGTCGCCGGATTGCGGTGGTCGCTTCATCTCCGCGGCCTGCGGCCGCTCCGTTCAGCAACCGATCACTGTGCGAGCGAAGCGAGCGTGCGGCCGCTCATGCGGCCTTCGCCTCGTCGTCGTTGACCGAGACGACCAGCCGGCCGCCGCCTTCCAGCGGCACGCGAAC